>NZ_JBWKZE010000013.1:34900-181402 GCF_059424205.1 Pseudomonas sp. GW456-12-1-14-TSB6 | reverse complement strand
ATCAATCCCGGAGCGAAGGAACCCGAGCCACAGCGAGGGCCGTACGTCAGGGTAAAGCCTTTTGGGTTACCTTTTCGCTGGGCCGGCACTCCGGCGTTTGGAAAAGGTGACTCGCCGTAAGGGCGAAACCGCCAGCGGCAGCTCCCGAAGCAACGGATATGCCCCCAAAATAAAAACCGCAGACAATAAAAAGGCGCCCGAAGGCGCCTTTTCACTTACCAGCCGTCAAGCCATTTCTGCAGTGGTCTCGAAGTCAAACGTCAACTCACCATCCTTGATGTCGATGTGAACCACACCGCCATGCTCGGCCAGCTCGCCAAACAGAATCTCCTCCGCCAGCGGACGCTTGATCTTGTCCTGGATCAGACGCGCCATCGGACGAGCGCCCATGGCCGAATCGTAACCACCGGCCGCCAGCCAGCTGCGCGCCGCATCGGTAACTTCCAGAAGCACACGCTTGTCTTCCAGCTGCGCCTGAAGTTCGGTGAGGAACTTGTCCACCACGCTCTTGATAACCTCATGACTGAGGCGACCAAACTGAATGATGGTATCCAGACGGTTGCGGAATTCCGGCGTGAAGCTCTTCTTGATCACTTCCATCGCATCGGACGAGTGGTCCTGATGGGTGAAACCGATCGAAGCACGTGCCGCTGTTTCAGCACCGGCGTTGGTGGTCATGATCACGATCACGTTGCGGAAGTCCGCCTTGCGCCCGTTGTTGTCGGTCAGCGTGCCGTGATCCATCACCTGCAGCAGCAGGTTGAAGACTTCCGGATGCGCCTTCTCGATTTCATCGAGCAGCAATACGCAATGCGGTTGTTTGGTGATCGCTTCGGTCAACAGACCGCCCTGGTCGAAACCGACGTACCCCGGAGGTGCACCGATCAAACGCGATACGGTGTGGCGCTCCATGTACTCGGACATGTCGAAGCGCACCAGTTCGATCCCCAACGCCTTGGCCAATTGACGCGCGGCTTCGGTTTTACCGACACCGGTCGGCCCTGCGAACAGGAACGAACCGACAGGCTTGTCAGGCGACTTGAGACCGGCGCGGGACAGTTTGATCGCAGTCGACAGCGAATCGATCGCCGCGTCCTGACCAAACACCGTCAGCTTCAGGTCACGCTCGAGGTTACGCAGCAGTTCCTTGTCGGAGCTGGTGACGTGCTTCGGCGGAATCCGCGCGATCTTCGCCACGATGTCCTCGACTTCAGGGACTTCGATGCGTTTCACACGCTTCTCGACCGGTTGCAGACGCTGGTAGGCGCCCGCCTCGTCGATCACGTCGATAGCCTTGTCCGGCATGTGCCGGTCATTGATGTAGCGCGAAGCCAGTTCCGCAGCGGCGCGCAGCGACTCATCGCTGTATTCGATGTTGTGGTGCTGTTCGAAACGCCCTTTCAGACCGCGCAGGATACCGATGGTGTCTTCCACCGACGGCTCGACAACATCGACCTTCTGGAAGCGACGCGCCAGGGCGCGGTCTTTTTCGAAGATGCCACGGAATTCCTGGAACGTGGTCGAACCGATGCAGCGAATGTCGCCAGACGACAGCAGCGGCTTGAGCAGGTTCGAGGCATCCATGACGCCACCGGACGCAGCACCCGCACCGATGATGGTGTGGATTTCGTCGATGAACAGGATCGCCTGCGGACGTTTTTTCAGTTCGTTGAGCAGCGCCTTGAAGCGCTTCTCGAAATCACCGCGATACTTGGTGCCCGCGAGCAGAGCGCCCAGATCGAGGGAGTAAACGACGCTGTTGGCCAGCAGGTCCGGCACCTGGTTGTCGACAATGCGCTTGGCCAGGCCCTCGGCGATCGCGGTTTTACCCACGCCCGCCTCGCCGACCAGCAGCGGATTGTTCTTGCGACGACGCGCCAGAATCTGCGCGACACGCTCGACTTCCGTTTCACGCCCGACCAGCGGATCGATCCGGCCCTGGCGTGCGAGTTCGTTGAGATTGCTGGCATAAGCGTCCAGCGGATTGCCTGAAGAAGAAGACTCACCGCCCTCATCGTCCTGCATATCTTGTTCACCTTCAGAGTGATCGCCATGCCCCGGCACTTTGGAAATGCCGTGAGCGATATAGTTGACGACATCAATGCGTGCAACGCTCTGCTGTTTCAGCAGGAACACCGCCTGACTCTCTTGCTCACTGAAGATTGCAACCAGCACGTTGGCGCCGGTTACTTCGCGTTTGCCCGAGCTCTGCACATGAAAGACAGCACGTTGCAGTACACGCTGGAAGCCCAGGGTTGGCTGGGTTTCGCGATCCTCGTCGTGGACGGGGATCAATGGCGTGGTGGAGTCGATGAACTCCTGCAGGTCGTGCTTGAGTTTGTCGAGGTTTGCGCCGCAGGCACGCAATACGGTGGCGGCAGCCTCATTGTCCAATAGGGCCAGCAGCAGGTGTTCGACGGTCATGAACTCATGACGTTTCGAACGTGCCTCCTTGAAGGCAAGATTGAGGGTGACTTCGAGCTCGCGGTTTAACATAGCTTCACCTCATACCCAAGTGGTCGGCGATTAACCGTCCTTCTCGATTTCACAGAGTAGCGGATGCTGGCTTTCCCTGGCGTACTGGTTGACCTGCATGGCCTTTGTCTCGGCGATGTCGCGGGTAAACACTCCACATACTGCCCGCCCTTCTGTATGGACGGCCAGCATGACCTTGGTCGCCAGCTCGCGATTCAGGTTAAAAAACACCTCGAGCACTTCGACGACGAAATCCATCGGTGTGTAGTCATCATTGAACAAAACCACCTTGTACATCGGCGGCGCCTGTAACGCAGGCTTTGCTTCCTGAACAGCAACGCCTGCCGAATCGTCGTCGTGCTCCTGTGGAAGATCCTTTTGGAGAAGCGGGCGATCCTGATTGAATGTTAGTCGAATCTGGCTGATTGCATGCATGGAAAGAAAGGTTCGTCAGTTGTGCAAATACAGTGGTGGGGGCGGCTTGACACGTTTTCAACTCCGACTGCCCGGTCACCTTGACTATCGGGAAAACGGTGTTACAACCAATAGAACCCACAGTGGGGAAAAAAGATCCGCGGAGTCAATCTTTTTAACGGATTCGACTGCGGATGAATTGGATGATACTCCAGCGATGGAGACTGTTGCAGAGGGATTTGAGCATGGCTGTCGGCAAGGTGAAATGGTTCAACAATGCCAAGGGGTTCGGTTTCATCAACACCGACGCCCGCGAAGGGAAGGACGAAGACGGCAAGGAGATCGATTTCTTTGCCCACTATTCCGCCATTGAAATGGACGGATACAAAACCCTCAAAGCCGGGCAAATCGTCAAATTCGAGATCGTGCAAGGGCCCAAAGGCCTGCACGCCACAAAAATTCAGAATGTCGAAGCCGCAAAAGATGCCGCCTCGGCCGCTGCTCGGCACCAGTCAGTGACCAGCTGAAGCGACCCGGACACCTGCCGGAAAACAAACCGCCCGGCTCGATCACTCGAGCCGGGCGGTTTCGTTGCAGCTGGCTTTCTTACATGTGCTTGATCAGCGCTTCACCGAAGCCCGAAGAAGACACCAGCGTGGCGCCTTCCATCAGACGTTCGAAGTCGTAGGTCACGGTCTTGGCCTTGATGGCGCCATTGGTGCCCTTGATGATCAGGTCGGCCGCCTCGGTCCAGCCCAGGTGGCGCAGCATCATCTCCGCCGACAGGATCACCGAGCCCGGGTTGACCTGGTCCTTGCCGGCATATTTCGGCGCGGTACCGTGGGTCGCCTCGAACATGGCCACGGTGTCGGACAGGTTGGCACCCGGCGCGATACCGATACCGCCCACTTCCGCCGCCAGGGCATCGGACAGGTAGTCACCGTTGAGGTTAAGGGTAGCGATCACATCGTACTCGGCCGGACGCAGCAGGATCTGCTGAAGCATGGCGTCGGCGATGGCGTCCTTGACGACGACTTCGCGACCGGTTTTCGGGTTCTTGAATTTCATCCATGGGCCGCCATCGAGCAGCTCCGCGCCGAATTCTTCCTTCGCCACCTCATAGCCCCAGTCCTTGAAGGCACCTTCGGTGAATTTCATGATGTTGCCCTTGTGCACGATGGTCAGCGACTTGCGGTCATTGTCCACCACGTATTGCAGGGCCTTGCGCACCAGACGCTTGGTGCCTTCTTTCGAAACAGGCTTGATGCCGATACCGCAATCCTGGTCGAAACGGATCTTGGTGACGCCCATTTCTTCTTTCAGGAATTTGATGACCTTGGTGGCCTCAGGGGAGCCGGCCTTCCATTCGATACCGGCATAAATGTCTTCGGAGTTCTCGCGGAAGATCACCATATCGACGTCGCCGGGCTTTTTCACCGGACTCGGCACGCCTTCGAACCACACCACAGGGCGCAGGCAGACATAGAGATCGAGTTGTTGACGCAGGGCCACGTTGAGGGAGCGGATGCCGCCACCGACCGGAGTGGTCAGCGGGCCCTTGATGGAAACCACGTAATCCTTGACCGCGTCCAGGGTTTCCTGGGGCAGCCAGGTGTCCTGGTCATAAACCTGAGTTGCTTTTTCGCCAGCATAAACCTCCATCCAGGAAATCTTGCGCTTGCCCCCGTAGGCTTTTTCTACGGCAGCATCAACCACTTTGATCATCACAGGGCTGACGTCGACGCCAATGCCGTCACCTTCGATGAAGGGAATGATCGGGTTATCGGGGACATTGAGAGAATGGTCTGCGTTGACGGTGATTTTGTCGCCGACGGCTGGAACCTGAATCTTCTTGTAACCCATGCTGAACTCCATTGTTTGGATTGAACATCTGGCTTGGCTCGAGCGTAACCCAGTTGAATCAACACGCAAACCCTCTGTTCCGGGCGCGGCCACATCTCGTTTCGTACAAG
Source organism: Pseudomonas sp. GW456-12-1-14-TSB6 (assembly GCF_059424205.1). NCBI lineage: Bacteria > Pseudomonadati > Pseudomonadota > Gammaproteobacteria > Pseudomonadales > Pseudomonadaceae > Pseudomonas > Pseudomonas sp. GW456-12-1-14-TSB6. The sequence continues at coordinate 176,540 of NZ_JBWKZE010000013.1, read as the reverse complement.
CCTGAAAGCAAAGGGAAAAGCGCCAATCTCAAGCATTCACGCCGACTCTACGCCCCACCCCGCCCTGCGACCTTTAGACCAATGGACGAGAATCGTTGCACATGAACCATCGGCAGATTGCCAGCTACCTATGTATAATGCCGCCCGCTGACCACAGGGTCACGACGGCTGGCCTCTCTAGCACGAGACTTTCCGCCTGATTGGTCGGGTTGTTACCGCAGTCCGACTGCTTGACGCTCTACTGATGCACCCAACATCACCGCGAAGATTCTCGACATTCGGTTCATGGATGACTTTGAACGAACGCGCTTACCCGGCGCCCCTCGAGTTTCTGCGCACGCTTTAGCAAAGAAGAGAGAGTTAATCCGAATATGCCCACCCGCTCGAAGATCATCTATACCTTCACCGACGAAGCTCCAGCCCTCGCCACCTATTCCCTGCTGCCGATCATCGAGGCTTACACCGCCTCGGCCGATATCGCCGTGGAAACCCGCGATATCTCTCTTGCAGCGCGTATTCTGGCCAGCTTCCCCGAGCAACTGGGCGACAAAGCCGTAGCCGACCACCTCGCCGAACTGGGCGACCTGGCCGTTACGCCTGAAGCCAACATCATCAAGCTGCCGAACATCAGCGCCTCGGTTCCGCAACTGCAAGCCGCGATCAAAGAACTGCAAGCCCAGGGCTACAACCTGCCGGACTACCCGGAAACCGTGACCAGCGACGCCGACAAAGATGCCAAGGCGCGTTACGACAAGGTCAAGGGCAGCGCCGTGAACCCGGTTCTGCGTGAAGGCAACTCCGACCGTCGCGCGCCGCTGTCGGTCAAGAACTACGCTCGCAAGCACCCGCACAAAATGGGCGCCTGGGCCAAGGACTCCAAGTCCCACGTCGCTCACATGAGCACCGGCGATTTCTACGGCAGCGAAAAAGCGGCCCTGATCGACGCCGCTGACACCGTGAAAATCGAGCTGGTCGCCCAAGACGGCACCACCACCGTCCTGAAAGAAAAAACCACCGTTCAGGCGGGCGAGATCCTCGACTGCTCCGTCATGAGCAAAAAGGCCCTGCGCGCGTTCATCGCCGCTGAAATCGACAGCGCCAAGCAACAAGGCGTGCTGCTGTCGGTTCACCTGAAAGCCACCATGATGAAGGTCTCCGACCCGATCATGTTCGGCCAGATCGTTGCCGAGTTCTACAAGGACGCCCTGACCAAGCACGCCGACGTGCTGGCCGAAATCGGCTTCAACCTGAACAACGGCATCGGCGACCTGTACGCCCGCATCAAATCCCTGCCGGCCGAGCAGCAAGCCCAGATCGAAGCTGACGTGCAGGCGGTCTACGCCGTTCGTCCGTCGCTGGCGATGGTCAACTCCGACAAAGGCATCACCAACCTGCACGTGCCAAGCGACGTTATCGTCGACGCCTCGATGCCGGCCATGATCCGTGACTCCGGCAAGATGTGGGGCACCGACGGTCAGCTGCACGACACCAAGGCTGTGATCCCGGATCGCTGCTACGCCACCATCTACCAGGCCGTGATCGAAGATTGCAAAGCCAATGGCGCTTTCGATCCGACCACTATGGGCAGCGTGCCAAACGTTGGCCTGATGGCGAAAAAGGCTGAAGAATACGGCTCCCACGACAAGACCTTCCAGATCAAAGCCGACGGCGTGGTTCGCGTGACCGACAGCAAAGGCACCCTGCTGATGGAACAGGCTGTTGAAGCCGGCGACATCTTCCGCATGTGCCAGACCAAGGACGCGCCGATCCAGGACTGGGTCAAACTGGCCGTCAACCGCGCTCGCGCAAGCAGCACCCCGGCCATTTTCTGGCTGGACCCGATGCGCGCCCACGACGGCGTGGTGATCGAGAAGGTTCAGGCTTACCTGAAGGATCACGACACCACCGGTCTGGACATCCAGATCATGGCGCCGGTCGACGCCATGAAATACACCCTGCAGCGCACCCGCGAAGGCAAGGACACCATTTCGGTGACCGGCAACGTACTGCGTGACTACCTGACCGACCTGTTCCCGATCATGGAACTGGGCACCAGCGCCAAGATGCTGTCGATCGTGCCGCTGATGAACGGCGGTGGCCTGTTCGAAACCGGCGCCGGCGGTTCGGCTCCGAAGCACGTGCAGCAACTGGTCGAAGAGAACTTCCTGCGCTGGGATTCGCTGGGTGAATTCCTGGCCCTGGCCGCTTCTCTCGAGCACCTGGGTGTGAACTACAACAACCCGAAAGCGCTGGTACTGTCCAAGACCCTGGACCAGGCCACCGGCCAGTTCCTCGACAACAACAAGTCGCCATCGCGCAAAGTCGGCAACATCGACAACCGCGGCAGCCACTTCTACCTGGCGATGTACTGGGCACAAGCCCTGGCCGCCCAGACTGAAGACGCTGCACTGCAAGCGCAGTTCGCGACCCTGGCCAAGACCCTGACCGAGAACGAAGCGACCATCGTCGCCGAGCTCAACGCCGTTCAGGGCAAGCCAGTGGACATCGGTGGTTACTACCACGCCGATGCCGAGCTGATCAGCAAGGCCATGCGCCCAAGCGCAACCTTCAACGCGGCCATCGCTGCGCTGGTATAAGGTTGTAAAGGGAACATCACAAACCCCGGCCATGCGCCGGGGTTTGTGTTTCTGCCTTTCGCCCAGGAGATTCAATCAATGCAATGGCTCCCCCACATCACCGTCGCCACCATCGTCGAGGACAACGGTCGTTTCCTGATGGTCGAGGAACACAAGGCCGGGCGCAACGTGCTCAATCAGCCCGCCGGCCATCTGGATCCGGACGAAACCCTGATCGAAGCCGCCGTACGCGAAACCCTCGAAGAAACCGGCTGGGACGTCGAACCCACCAGCGTAATCGGCATTTATCTGTACACCGCCCCGAGCAACGGCGTGACTTACCAGCGCGTGTGCTTTAGCGCCAAAGCCGTGAAACACCACCCGGATTATCAGCTGGACGACGGCATCGTCGGCGCCAAGTGGCTGACCCGCGACGAATTATTGGCCCAGCGCGATAATTGGCGCAGCGAGCTGATCATCCGCTGCATCGACGATTATCTGGCCGGCAATCGCTTCGGCCTCGAACTGATCCGCCCTTCCCTTTAGCCTTGAGGCCGTGAGCCTGATAGAATCGCGTCCTTTTTCAAGACACTCATTGAATCCCTATGCGTGATCCAGCCCCTTCTGACACATCCAAGAAGCGCGTCATTGTCGGCATGTCCGGCGGCGTGGACTCTTCCGTTTCCGCTCTCCTGCTGATCGAGCAGGGCTATGAAGTGGAAGGCCTGTTCATGAAGAACTGGGAAGAAGACGACGGAACGGAATACTGCACCGCCATGGACGACCTGGCGGATGCCCAGGCCGTGTGCGACAAGATCGGTATCAAGCTGCACACCGCCAACTTCGCCGCCGAGTACTGGGACAATGTGTTCGAGCACTTCCTGGCCGAATACAAGGCCGGCCGCACGCCGAACCCGGACATCCTGTGCAACCGCGAGATCAAGTTCAAGGCGTTCCTCGACTACGCCATGATGCTCGGCGCCGACCTGATCGCTACCGGTCACTACGTGCGCCGCCGCGACATCGATGGCCGCACCGAACTGCTCAAGGGCCTGGATCCGAACAAGGATCAGAGCTACTTCCTGCACGCCGTCGGCGGCGAACAGATCGCCAAGACCCTGTTCCCGGTCGGCGAGCTGGAAAAGCCGGAAGTCCGCGCAATTGCCGAGAAATACGAGCTGGCAACCGCCAAGAAGAAGGATTCCACCGGGATCTGCTTCATCGGCGAGCGTCGCTTCAGCGATTTCCTCAAGCAATACCTGCCGGCACAACCGGGCGAGATCAAGACCACCGAAGGCGAAGTCATCGGCCGCCACCACGGCTTGATGTACCACACCATCGGCCAGCGTCAGGGCCTGGGCATCGGCGGTTTGAAAGACGCCGGCGACGAGCCGTGGTACGTGCTGCGCAAGGACCTGGACACCAACGAGCTGATCGTCGGCCAGGGAAACAACCATCCGTGGCTGTTCTCCAGCGCCCTGCTCGCTTCGGAAATCTATTGGGTCAACCCGATCGATCTGAGCCAGCCATTGCGCCTGACCGCCAAGGTTCGTTATCGCCAGAGCGATCAGGCCTGCACCCTGGAAAAAACCGCGACCGGCTATCGTGCCGTGTTCGACGAGCCGCAACGCGCGGTCACGCCGGGCCAGTCAGTGGTGTTCTATGACGGTGAAATCTGCCTCGGTGGCGGCGTGATCGAAGTCGCCGAGCCGTGGAGCAGCCAGGCATGAGCCCGACTCAGGAGCAATTGACCGCTCTGGGCGGCGTGTTTCTCGCCGCCGTGCTGGTCGACCGCATCGCCAAGACCGGCCAGACCAACGAGGCCGGCCTGAGCTGCATGCTCGGCAGCCTGCTGGTTCGCGACCCGAAAGACACCCTGGATGTTTACGGCGGCGACGACATCAACCTGCGCGAGGGTTACCGCGCGTTGATCGGCGCCCTCGAACGCGACCCGAGCACCTTGCAGCGCGAACCGTTGCGCTACGCCCTGTCAATGCTCGGCCTTGAGCGGCAACTGGCCAAGCGCAACGACATGCTCGACGTGATTGGCAAGCGTTTGCCGCAGATCCAGTCACAGGTCGAGCATTTCGGCCCAGCCCACGAAAACGTGATCGCGGCCTGCGGTGCGCTGTACCAGGACACCCTGAGCACGCTGCGCCAGCGCATTCAGGTGCATGGCGACATGCGCAATCTGCAACAGCCGAGCAACGCCTCGAAGATCCGCGCCCTGCTGCTCGCCGGCATTCGCTCGGCACGCCTGTGGCGCCAGCTCGGCGGTCACCGCTGGCAGCTGGTCGTCAGCCGACGCAAATTGCTCAAAGAGCTGTATCCGTTGATGCGCAGCGAGTAAATCGCCGCGCAATAAAAGCTTTGTAGTCTGTAACGCGTAATACGCCGGTCAGTTGGCGACGGACCGGCGGATTTTTTCATGTATGATACGCGCCCCATTTCGTTGCCCGACTGTCCGAGAACACCCCATGCAGCTCTCTTCGCTCACTGCGGTTTCCCCTGTTGACGGCCGCTACGCCGGCAAAACCCAGGCCCTGCGCCCAATTTTCAGCGAGTACGGTCTGATCCGTGCCCGCGTTCTGGTTGAAGTGCGCTGGCTCCAGCGCCTGGCCGCTCACGCCGGCATCCCGGAAGTGCCAGCCTTCTCCGCCGAAGCCAACGCCGTTCTGAATGAACTGGCCGAAAACTTCTCGCTGGAGCACGCCGAGCGCGTGAAAGAGATCGAGCGCACCACCAACCACGACGTCAAAGCGATCGAATACCTGCTCAAGGAGCAGGCGGCCAAGCTGCCGGAGCTGGCCAAGGTCAGCGAATTCATCCACTTCGCCTGCACCAGCGAGGACATCAACAACCTGTCCCACGCCCTGATGCTGCGCGAAGGTCGTGATGACGTGATGCTGCCGCTGATGCGCCAGACCGCCAACGCCATCCGCGAACTGGCCATCCGCTTCGCCGACGTGCCGATGCTGTCGCGCACCCACGGTCAGCCGGCTTCGCCGACTACCCTGGGCAAAGAGCTGGCGAACGTGGTTTACCGCCTCGAGCGTCAGATCGCTCAGGTCGCTGCCGTTCCGCTGCTGGGCAAGATCAACGGCGCTGTCGGCAACTACAACGCTCACCTGTCGGCCTACCCACAGATCGACTGGGAAGCCAACGCCCGCGCCTTCATCGAAGACGAGCTGGGCCTGGGCTTCAACCCGTACACCACGCAGATCGAGCCGCACGACTACATCGCCGAGCTGTTCGACGCCATTGCGCGCTTCAACACCATCCTGATCGACTTTGACCGTGACATCTGGGGCTACATCTCCCTGGGTTACTTCAAGCAGCGCACCATCGCCGGCGAAATCGGTTCGTCGACCATGCCGCACAAGGTCAACCCGATCGACTTCGAAAACTCCGAAGGCAACCTGGGCATCGCCAACGCACTGTTCCAGCACCTGGCGAGCAAACTGCCGATCTCCCGCTGGCAGCGCGACCTGACCGACTCCACCGTTCTGCGCAACCTCGGTGTCGGCTTCGCCCACAGCGTGATCGCGTACGAAGCGAGCCTCAAAGGCATCAGCAAGCTCGAGCTGAACGCTGACAAGATCGCTGCCGATCTGGACGCTTGCTGGGAAGTCCTGGCCGAGCCGATCCAGACCGTGATGCGCCGCTACAACATCGAAAACCCGTACGAGAAGCTGAAAGAACTGACCCGCGGCAAGGGCATCAGCCCTGAAGCGCTGCAGACTTTCATCGATGGCCTGGACATGCCGGCCGCTGCGAAAGCCGAGCTCAAGCAACTGACCCCGGCCAACTACATCGGCAACGCTGTAGCGCAAGCCAAACGCATCTGATCGACTGCTTGACCCGTTTGAGACGCCCGGCCGCGCCGGGCGTTTTTATTCCCGTCTGAAAAATGCTTTTTTTCAATAGGTTACATATGAATCCCGATATTCCTCTTCAACTTCTGGGTGGTCTTACGGCGCGCGAGTTCATGCGCGATTACTGGCAGAAAAAGCCACTGCTGATCCGCCAGGCGTTTCCTGATTTTGAAAGCCCGATCGACGCCGACGAACTCGCCGGCCTGGCCCTGGAAGAAGAAGTCGAATCGCGCCTGGTGATCGAGCACGGCGAGCGTCCATGGGAACTGCGTCGCGGCCCGTTCGCCGAAGACGAATTCAGCAAACTGCCGGAGCGCGAGTGGACCCTGCTGGTACAGGCGGTCGACCAGTTCGTGCCGGAAGTCAGCGAGCTGCTGGAAAATTTCCGCTTCCTGCCGAGCTGGCGCGTCGACGACGTAATGATCAGCTTCGCCGCCCCGGGTGGCAGCGTCGGCCCGCACTTCGACAACTACGACGTGTTCCTGCTGCAAGGCCACGGCAAGCGCAACTGGAAAATCGGCCAGATGTGCGACTCCGAAAGCCCGCTGCTGCAACACGCGGACCTGCGCATCCTCGCCGAATTCCACGAGACCGAAGAGTGGGTGCTCGAACCGGGCGACATGCTCTACCTGCCACCACGCCTGGCCCACTGCGGCGTTGCCGTCGATGACTGCATGACCTACTCGGTCGGTTTCCGCGCACCGAGCGCCGCTGAAGTGCTGACCCACTTCACCGACTTCCTCAGCCAGTTCCTGACTGACGAAGAGCGCTACACCGACGCCGATGCAAAACCGGTCAGCGATGATCCACATCAGATCCAGCACGATGCACTCGGCCGCCTGAAAGCGCTGCTCGCCGAGCACATGAGCGATGAGCGCCTGCTGCTGACCTGGTTCGGCCAGTACATGACCGAGCCGCGTTATCCAGAGCTGGTGGTCGGCCCGGAAGAGGTCGAGGAAGAAGACTTGCTCGGCGCGCTCGAAGACGGCGCCATCCTGATCCGCAACCCGAGCGCGCGCCTGGCGTGGTCGGACGTCGATGACGACCTGCTGCTGTTCGCCAGCGGCCAGAGCCGTTACCTGCCGGGCAAGCTGCGCGAACTGCTGAAGCTGATCTGCTCCGCCGACGCTCTGCACACCGACAACCTCGGTGACTGGCTGAGCGACGAAGACGGTCGCGGCCTGCTGTGCGAACTGGTCAAACAGGGAAGCCTGGGGTTCGCCGACGATGAATAAGATTCGCGTACGTGTTGCAGACTGGCAAAAGGACAACGCCGAGATCCGCCGCATTCGCGAAACGGTGTTCATTGCCGAACAATCGGTTCCACCCGAGCTTGAGTGGGACGCCGATGACGCCACGGCGGTGCATTTTCTGGCTTTCGAAGGCGACTTTCCGATCGGCACTGCCCGCCTTTTGCCCGACGGGCATGTTGGCCGGGTTTCGGTGCTCAAGGACTGGCGCGGCCTGAAGGTCGGCGATGCGCTGATGCAAGCGGTCATCGCCGAAGCAGAGGAGCGCGGACTGAAGCAGCAGATGCTCAGCGCCCAGGTTCAGGCCACAGCGTTCTATGAGCGTCTGGGTTTCAACCTGATCAGCGAGGAATTCCTCGAAGCCGGGATTCCGCATGTCGACATGGTTCGTCATTCGGCTTAAGACCCAGGCACCGATCGTTCCCACGCTCCGCGTGGGGATGCATCTCGGGACGCTCCGCGTCCCTTGCGGCATGTGACGCAGAGCGTCACTGGCTGCATTACCACGCAGAGCGTGGGAACGATCAACACCTAAAACGCCCCTGCATCTCACGATGCCGGGGCGTTTTGCTGTCTACGATTCAACTTGCCCCACCCCGGGCCGACAAACTGGCAATATCAAGCCTTTCGAAAGCGGAGATAACGGACATGTCCCTACGCACCCTGCTCACCACCCTGCTGCTCGGCTGCAGTTTTTCGGTGATGGCAGCCACAGAAATCGTGCCCCTCAAGTACCACACCAGTGCCGACATGCTGCCGGTGGCTCAGGACTTCATCGGCAAGGACGGCCAGGTCAGCGCCTATGGCAACCAACTGATCGTCAAGGCCGAGCCCGGCAAGATTCAAGAACTCAAGGACCTGCTCTCGCAACTCGACACCGCGCCCAAGCGCCTGCTGATCACGGTCGACACCAACGAAAACAACGGTCGTGGCGATGAAGGCTATTCGGTCAACGGCGCGCAGACCCGGATCATCAGCCGCAGCACCGCCAGCCGTGACGGCGGCATTCAGCAGATCCAGGCCAGCGAAGGTGCACCGGCACTGATCCAGGTCGGCCAGAGCGTGCCGATCACCAGCAGCCAGACCAACTCCTACGGCGATTACAGCAGCCAGACGCAATATCGCAACGTCACCCAGGGCTTTTACGTCACCGCCAGCGTCACCGGCGAAACCGTTCACCTGGCCATCAGTACCAACCGTGACCGCATGAGCCAGGAACGTCCCGATGTAGTGAACGTGCAAAGCACCGACACAACCGTCACCGGACGCCTGGGCGAATGGATCACCCTCGCCGGCGTGAATCGCCAGACCCAGGCCGACAAACAGAGCCTGGCCCGCAGCTACTCTACTCAAGGCCGGGATGACATGACGTTGCGGGTGAAAGTCGACACGCTGGACTAAAGCACCAAAAACTGACTGATTAGTCGTATTAGACGAAAGATGTAGTGCTTTAAAAAAAGCACTACAAAACGTTTGACGAGCCAAAAAAGCGAAGGCATGATGGCCTCGCTCCCGCTAATCAGAGGCCTGGCAAGGGCCTTCGAAGCGCTGCTCGCAACCATCCCCGCGAGCCGTTTCGTGTCTGTACCGCCCACAAGGCGTGTTTGACGAGGTTGCCGACTGGAACGAAGTTGTCCCGAGGGACGGAAGCGTAATTAGGTAACCCGGCTTTACACTGTCGTTCGTATAAAGGCCCACGACGCCCGAATGCGCCCACCAGTTCGCCTTTACCTGCTCACCTCCCCTCGAGCTCATCGTTCATCCCGTCGCCTGCCCCGCCGAACCCGACCTGACCACCTAAGCTTCTGGTCAGCGAGCGCAAGGAATTTTCCACCGCAGAACAACTTTTCATAAAGACGCGACGAGGTTTATCTCCATGGCACTGACACGCGAACAGCAAATTGCAGCCCTTGAAAAAGACTGGGCTGAAAACCCGCGCTGGAAAGGCGTGACTCGCAATTACTCCGCTGCTGACGTCGTCCGTCTGCGTGGCTCGGTTCAACCAGAGCACACCTTTGCAAAAATGGGCGCCGAGAAGCTGTGGAACCTGGTCACCCAGGGTGCCAAGCCGTCCTTCCGCCCAGAGAAAGATTTCGTCAACTGCATGGGCGCCCTGACCGGCGGCCAGGCTGTGCAGCAGGTTAAAGCCGGTATCCAGGCGATCTATCTGTCGGGCTGGCAAGTCGCGGCGGACAACAACTCCGCCGAATCGATGTACCCGGACCAGTCGCTGTACCCGGTGGACTCGGTTCCAACCGTGGTCAAGCGCATCAACAACTCGTTCCGTCGCGCCGACCAGATCCAGTGGAAAGCCGGCAAGAACCCGGGCGACGAAGGCTACATCGACTACTTCGCGCCAATCGTGGCTGACGCCGAAGCCGGTTTCGGCGGCGTCCTGAACGCCTACGAGCTGATGAAGAGCATGATCGAGGCAGGCGCCGCCGGCGTTCACTTCGAAGACCAACTGGCTTCCGTGAAGAAATGCGGCCACATGGGCGGCAAGGTTCTGGTTCCAACCCAGGAAGCCGTACAGAAGCTGACCGCAGCTCGTCTGGCTGCCGACGTTGCCGGTGTACCGACCATCATCCTGGCCCGTACCGACGCCAACGCTGCCGACCTGCTGACTTCCGACTGCGATCCGTACGACCAGCCATTCGTGACTGGCACCCGTACCCAGGAAGGTTTCTACAAGGTTCGTGCAGGTCTGGACCAGGCAATCGCCCGTGGCCTGGCCTACGCGCCGTACGCCGACCTGATCTGGTGCGAAACCGCCAAGCCGGATCTGGAAGAAGCCCGTCGTTTCGCTGAAGCGATCAAAAAGGAATACCCGGACCAGATCCTGTCGTACAACTGCTCGCCTTCCTTCAACTGGAAGAAAAACCTGGACGACGCGACCATCGCCAAGTTCCAGCGCGAACTGTCCGCCATGGGTTACAAGCACCAGTTCATCACCCTGGCCGGCATTCACAACATGTGGCACAGCATGTTCAACCTGGCGCACGACTACGCCCGCAACGACATGACTGCCTACGTGAAGCTGCAAGAGCAGGAATTCGCTGACGCCGCCAAGGGTTACACCTTCGTGGCTCACCAGCAGGAAGTGGGCACTGGCTACTTCGACGACATGACCACCGTAATCCAGGGCGGCACGTCCTCGGTGACCGCGCTGACCGGCTCGACCGAAGAAGAACAGTTCCACTGATCGACTTCGCCTGAGCGAACGGCCTTTGCGGACCGTATAGAAAGCTAACCGCATTGCCGAAAAAACTGACGCCCTGACTGGTTCGGGGCGTTTTTTTGCCTGCGGTTTTCCGGGCACCTCAGGATTTGGCACAGCCTGTCAGGCAAAACATTGATCCAGAACGGTATCCGCATCGCAAAAATCGGCTAAAACGGGCGCCGCCGCTACTTGCAGTAACGCGCATATAAGACAACTTCCCAACTAGTGACCCGTTAAACAGTTACGAAACCACTGCAAACGATATCAATTATCATTTAGCGACAACTATGTTCGTTACATTTCCCACAAAACATAATTCTTGAAATTCCGGCTAATGCCCGCAACGCATGGGCTGCGGGCCCTTCGAGGTGCGCTATGTCCTTATTCCAATAAATAATTTCGCTATAGGAATTTTACTTGCCGGGTGTTTAGCCATAAAATCAGCGCGATTGATTGCTGCGACATATCGTCACTGCCTTATTTCTTTATCAAGCTCAGAGACCTTTGCTCTCTGTTAAGGATTTCCAGCATGCCCGAAGCGACAGGACTCATGGCCCACAACTGGGGCTTTGCCATTTTCCTTCTGGGTGTAGTCGGCCTGTGCGCCTTCATGCTCGGCGTCTCCAGCCTCCTTGGGTCAAAAGCCTGGGGCCGCAGCAAAAACGAACCGTTCGAGTCCGGCATGCTACCTACCGGTGGCGCCCGCTTGCGGCTCTCAGCCAAATTCTATCTGGTCGCGATGCTGTTCGTGATCTTCGATATCGAAGCCCTCTTTCTCTTTGCATGGTCTGTGTCCGTCCGCGAAAGCGGCTGGACCGGATTCGTCGAAGCTCTCGTTTTCATAGCAATTCTGTTGGCAGGTCTTGTCTACCTGTTCCGAGTGGGCGCCCTTGACTGGGCTCCGGAAGCTCGTCGCAAGCGGCAGGCGAAGCTGAAACAATGAGGCTTTGGCAATGCAATACAATCTCACCAGAATCGACCCCGATGCTCCTAACGAGCAGTATCCGATCGGCCAGCGGGAAACCGTTTCCGATCCGTTAGAGGATCAAGTCCACAAAAACATTTTCATGGGCAAGCTGGAAGACGTGCTGAGTGGCGCGGTCAACTGGGGACGTAAGAACTCCCTGTGGCCGTACAACTTCGGTCTGTCCTGCTGCTACGTGGAAATGACCACCGCCTTCACGGCGCCCCACGACATCGCGCGCTTCGGCGCCGAAGTTATCCGGGCATCACCGCGTCAGGCCGACTTCATGGTTATCGCCGGGACCTGCTTCATCAAGATGGCGCCGATCATTCAGCGCCTGTACGAGCAGATGCTCGAGCCCAAGTGGGTGATCTCGATGGGTTCGTGCGCCAACTCCGGCGGCATGTACGACATCTACTCCGTGGTTCAGGGGGTGGACAAGTTCCTGCCCGTTGACGTCTACGTACCTGGCTGCCCGCCCCGTCCAGAAGCATTTCTGCAAGGCTTGATGCTGTTGCAGGAATCCATTGGCCAGGAGCGTCGCCCACTGTCCTGGGTCGTTGGCGATCAAGGCGTTTATCGCGCCGACATGCCTTCGCAGAAGGAACAGCGCCGCGAACAGCGAATCGCAGTCACCAACCTGCGCAGCCCTGACGAAGTCTGATCCAGTCTGTTTCAAAGAAACGAGAAGCTGGCTTCATTCTTTACGTTGACCGAAAGCGAAAAAATAACCATGACTACAGGCAGTGCTCTGTACATCCCGCCTTATAAGGCAGACGACCAGGATGTGGTCGTCGAACTGAACAACCGTTTTGGCGCCGAAGCGTTCACCGCTCAGCCGACCCGCACCGGCATGCCGGTGCTGTGGGTGGCTCGCGCCAAACTCGTCGAAGTCCTGACCTTCCTGCGCAACCTGCCCAAGCCGTACGTCATGCTCTATGACCTGCACGGCGTGGACGAGCGTCTGCGCACCAAGCGTCAAGGGCTGCCGAGCGGTGCCGATTTCACCGTGTTCTATCACCTCATGTCGCTGGAACGTAATAGTGACGTGATGATCAAGGTCGCCTTGTCCGAGAGCGACCTCAGCTTGCCGACCGTCACCAGCATCTGGCCGAACGCCAACTGGTACGAGCGTGAAGTCTGGGACATGTTCGGCATCGACTTCAAAGGTCACCCGCACCTGTCGCGCATCATGATGCCGCCGACCTGGGAAGGTCACCCGCTGCGCAAGGACTTCCCGGCGCGCGCCACCGAGTTCGATCCGTTCAGCCTGAACCTGGCCAAGCAACAACTCGAGGAAGAAGCCGCGCGCTTCCGCCCTGAAGACTGGGGCATGAAGCGCTCCGGCCCGAACGAGGACTACATGTTCCTCAACCTGGGCCCGAACCACCCTTCGGCTCACGGTGCGTTCCGCATCATCCTGCAACTGGACGGTGAAGAGATCGTCGATTGCGTTCCGGACATCGGTTACCACCACCGTGGCGCCGAGAAGATGGCCGAGCGTCAGTCCTGGCACAGCTTTATTCCGTACACCGACCGTATCGACTACCTCGGCGGCGTGATGAACAACCTGCCGTACGTGCTCTCGGTCGAGAAGCTGGCCGGCATCAAGGTACCCGAGAAGGTCGACGTCATCCGCATCATGATGGCCGAGTTCTTCCGGATCACCAGCCACCTGCTGTTCCTGGGTACCTACATCCAGGACGTTGGCGCCATGACCCCGGTGTTCTTCACCTTCACCGACCGCCAGAAGGCTTACACGGTGATCGAAGCCATCACCGGTTTCCGTCTGCACCCGGCCTGGTACCGCATCGGCGGCGTCGCTCACGACCTGCCGCGCGGCTGGGAAAAACTGGTGAAGGACTTCGTTGAATGGCTGCCGAAGCGCCTCGACGAATACACCAAGGCCGCCCTGCAGAACAGCATCCTCAAGGGTCGTACCATCGGCGTTGCCCAGTACAACACCAAAGAGGCCCTGGAATGGGGCGTCACCGGTGCCGGCCTGCGTTCCACCGGTTGCGATTTCGACCTGCGTAAAGCGCGCCCATATTCCGGTTACGAGAACTTCGAGTTCGAAGTACCGCTGGCTGCCAACGGCGATGCCTACGACCGCTGCATGGTTCGCGTCGAAGAGATGCGCCAGAGCGTCAAGATCATCGACCAGTGCCTGCGCAACATGCCGGAAGGCCCGTACAAGGCGGATCACCCGCTGACCACGCCGCCGCCGAAAGAGCGCACGCTGCAGCACATCGAAACCCTGATCACGCACTTCCTGCAGGTTTCGTGGGGCCCGGTCATGCCGGCCAACGAATCCTTCCAGATGATCGAAGCGACCAAGGGCATCAACAGTTATTACCTGACGAGCGACGGCGGCACCATGAGCTACCGTACCCGGATCCGTACTCCGAGCTTCCCGCATCTGCAACAGATCCCTTCGGTGATCAAAGGCAGCATGGTCGCGGACCTGATTGCGTACCTGGGTAGTATCGATTTCGTTATGGCCGACGTGGACCGCTAAGCATGAACAGCACGCTTATCCAGACAGACCGTTTCACCTTGAGTGAAACCGAGCGCTCGGCCATCGAGCACGAGCTGCATCACTACGAAGATCCGCGCGCGGCGTCGATCGAAGCCTTGAAGATCGTTCAGAAGGAACGCGGCTGGGTGCCGGACGGCGCTCTGTACGCCATCGGCGAGATCCTCGGCATCCCGGCCAGCGACGTTGAAGGCGTGGCCACGTTCTACAGCCAGATCTTCCGTCAGCCGGTCGGCCGTCACATCATTCGCGTCTGCGACAGCATGGTCTGCTACATCGGCGGCCACGAGTCGGTGGTCAGCGAAATCCAGAACAACCTGGGTATCGGCCTGGGTCAGACCACTGCCGACGGTCGTTTCACCCTGCTGCCGGTCTGCTGCCTCGGCAACTGCGACAAGGCACCGGCGCTGATGATCGATGACGACACCTTTGGCGATGTCCAGCCTGCCGGCGTCGCCAAACTGCTCGAGGGCTACGTATGACCCTGACTTCTTTCGGTCCTGCCAACCGCATCCAGCGTTCGGCCGAGACTCACCCGCTGACCTGGCGACTGCGTGACGACGGCGAAGCCGTCTGGCTCGACGAGTACCAGGCCAAGAACGGTTACGCCGCTGCGCGCAAGGCCTTCGCCGACATGGATCAGGACGCCATCGTCCAGACCGTGAAAGACGCCGGCCTCAAGGGTCGCGGCGGTGCAGGCTTCCCCACTGGCGTGAAGTGGGGCCTGATGCCCAAGGACGAATCCATCAACATCCGCTACCTGCTGTGCAACGCGGATGAAATGGAGCCGAACACCTGGAAAGACCGCATGCTGATGGAGCAACTGCCCCATCTGCTGATCGAAGGCATGCTGATCAGCGCCCGCGCGCTGAAAACCTACCGTGGCTACATCTTCCTGCGTGGCGAGTACACCACCGCCGCCAAGCACCTGAACCGTGCCGTGGAAGAAGCCAAGGCAGCGGGCCTGTTGGGCAAGAACATCCTGGGCAGCGGCTTCGATTTCGAGCTGTTCGTCCACACCGGCGCCGGGCGTTACATCTGCGGTGAAGAAACCGCACTGATCAACTCCCTCGAAGGCCGCCGCGCCAACCCGCGCTCCAAGCCGCCCTTCCCTGCCGCCGTTGGCGTGTGGGGCAAGCCGACCTGCGTGAACAACGTTGAAACCCTGTGCAACGTGCCGGCGATCATCGCCGACGGCGTGGACTGGTACAAATCGTTGGCCCGCGACGGCAGTGAAGACATGGGCACCAAGCTCATGGGCTTCTCCGGCAAGGTCAAGAACCCCGGTCTGTGGGAACTGCCATTCGGCGTGACCGGTCGCGAACTGTTCGAAGACTACGCCGGCGGCATGCGCGACGGTTACAAGCTCAAGGCCTGGCAGCCAGGCGGCGCCGGTACCGGTTTCCTGTTGCCGGAACACCTCGACGCACAAATGTACGCCGGCGGCATCGCCAAGGTGGGCACCCGTATGGGTACCGGCCTGGCCATGGCGGTGGACGACAGCGTCAACATGGTGTCCCTGCTGCGCAAC
Source organism: Pseudomonas sp. GW456-12-1-14-TSB6 (assembly GCF_059424205.1). Taxonomy (NCBI): domain Bacteria; kingdom Pseudomonadati; phylum Pseudomonadota; class Gammaproteobacteria; order Pseudomonadales; family Pseudomonadaceae; genus Pseudomonas; species Pseudomonas sp. GW456-12-1-14-TSB6. The sequence continues at coordinate 160,588 of NZ_JBWKZE010000013.1, read as the reverse complement.
ATGGAGCAGTTCTTCGCTCGCGAATCCTGCGGTTTCTGCACCCCTTGCCGTGATGGCCTGCCATGGAGCGTCAAGCTGCTGATGGCCATCGAACAAGGCCGCGGCCAGCCAGGTGACATCGAGACCCTGCTGGGTCTGGTCAACTTCCTCGGCCCAGGCAAGACCTTCTGTGCTCACGCACCGGGTGCCGTGGAGCCGTTGGGCAGTGCCATCAAATACTTCCGTCCAGAGTTCGAAGCCGGTATCGCGCCCGCAAGCGCCACCGTCCCGCCTCTGGCGAAGCCGATCACAGTCGGCGCGTAAATGCTTAAAAAGGCGAAGGGTCCGTGCCCTTCGCCTTTCGTCCGATGACGCCTTTCGGGGCTGACTGGATTCGGACGGATAACAAGATTCCATTAGCCACGCCCGCTGACACCGGGCCAACGAAGACCTTTGAACCATGGCCACTATCCACGTAGACGGCAAAGCGCTCGAAGTCGACGGGGCAGACAACCTGTTACAGGCATGTCTGTCGCTGGGCCTCGACATCCCTTATTTCTGCTGGCACCCCGCGCTTGGTAGCGTCGGGGCCTGCCGCCAGTGCGCGGTCAAGCAGTACACCGACGAGAACGACACCCGTGGTCGCATCGTCATGTCCTGCATGACGCCTGCCACCGACAACACCTGGATCTCCATCGACGATGAAGAATCCAAGGCGTTCCGCGCCAGTGTCGTCGAATGGCTGATGACCAACCACCCGCACGACTGCCCTGTGTGCGAGGAAGGCGGTCACTGCCACCTGCAAGACATGACCGTGATGACCGGCCACAACGAGCGCCGTTATCGCTTCACCAAACGCACCCACCAGAACCAGCAACTGGGCCCGTTCATTTCCCACGAGATGAACCGCTGCATCGCCTGCTACCGCTGCGTGCGTTTCTACAAGGATTACGCCGGCGGCACCGACCTCGGTGTATTCGGCGCCCACGACAACGTGTACTTCGGTCGCGTTGAAGACGGCACCCTCGAAAGCGAGTTCTCCGGCAACCTCACCGAGGTCTGCCCGACCGGTGTGTTCACCGACAAGACTCACTCCGAGCGCTACAACCGCAAGTGGGACATGCAGTTCTCGCCGAGCATCTGCCATGGCTGCTCGAGCGGTTGCAACATCTCCCCGGGCGAGCGTTACGGCGAACTGCGTCGCATCGAAAACCGTTACAACGGTTCGGTGAACCAGTACTTCCTGTGCGACCGTGGCCGTTTCGGTTATGGCTACGTCAACCGCACCGACCGCCCACGTCAGCCGCTGCTGGCCGATGGCACCAAGCTTGGCCTGGATGCTGCGCTGGACAAAGCCGCCGACCTGCTGCGCGGCCGCAACATCGTCGGTATCGGTTCGCCGCGTGCCAGCCTGGAAAGCAACTACGCGTTGCGTGAGCTGGTCGGTGCCGAGCACTTCTACTCCGGTATCGAAGCCTCCGAGCTGGAACGCATCCGTCTGGTCCTGCAAGTGCTGAAAGACAGCCCGCTGCCCGTGCCGAACATGCGTGACATCGAAGACCACGACGCCGTGTTCGTCCTCGGGGAAGACCTGACCCAGACCGCCGCCCGCATGGCCCTGGCCCTGCGTCAGTCGGTCAAAGGCAAGGCCGAAGACATGGCCGAAGCCATGCGCGTTCAGCCTTGGCTCGACGCTGCGGTGAAGAACATCGGCCAGCACGAGCTGAACCCGCTGTTCATCGCCAGCCTGGCTGAAACCAAGCTCGACGATATCGCCGAAGAGTGTGTACACGCCGCTCCTGACGATCTGGCGCGCATCGGTTTCGCCGTGGCTCACGCCCTGGACGCCAGCGCCCCTGCCGTTGAAGGTCTGGACGCCGAAGCCCTGGAACTGGCCAAGCGCATCGCCGATGCTCTGCTCGCGGCCAAGCGTCCGCTGATCATCGCCGGTACTTCGCTGGGCTCCAAAGCCTTGATCGAAGCCGCTGCGAACATCGCCAAGGCTCTGAAGCTGCGCGAGAAGAACGGTTCGATCAGCCTGATCGTGCCGGAAGCCAACAGCCTCGGCCTGGCCATGCTCGGTGGCGAGTCGGTCGATGCTGCGCTGCAAGCCGTGATTGACGGCAAGGCCGACGCCATCGTCGTGCTGGAAAACGATCTGTACACCCGTACCGCCAAGGCCAAGGTCGATGCGGCACTGAACGCTGCGCAAGTAGTGATCGTTGCCGACCATCAGAAGACCGCCACCAGCGACCGCGCGCATCTGGTTCTGCCAGCCGCCAGCTTCGCTGAAGGCGACGGCACGCTGGTCAGCCAGGAAGGTCGCGCCCAGCGCTTCTTCCAGGTTTTCGACCCGCAATACATGGACGCGAGCATTCTGGTCCACGAAGGCTGGCGCTGGCTGCACGCCCTGCGCGCCACCCTGCTGAACCAGCCGATCGACTGGACGCAACTCGACCACGTGACCGCTGCCGTTGCTTCGAGCACCCCGCAACTGGCCCGTATCGTCGATGCCGCGCCGTCCGCCTCGTTCCGCATCAAGGGTCTGAAACTGGCCCGTGAGCCGCTGCGTTACTCCGGTCGCACTGCGATGCGCGCCGACATCAGCGTTCACGAACCACGCACCCCGCAAGACAAGGACACCGCGTTCGCCTTCTCGATGGAAGGTTACTCGGGATCCGCCGAACCGCGTCAGCAAGTGCCGTTCGCCTGGTCGCCGGGCTGGAACTCGCCGCAAGCCTGGAACAAGTTCCAGGACGAAGTCGGTGGTCACCTGCGCGCTGGCGATCCGGGCACCCGCCTGATCGAAAGCAGCGGTGATTCGCTGAACTGGTTCGCCAGTGTTCCGCGCGCGTTCAACCCGGCCCAGGGCACCTGGCAAGCCGTGCCGTTCTATCACCTGTTCGGCAGTGACGAGAACTCGTCCAAAGCCGCACCGGTTCAGGAACGCATTCCGGCTGCTTACGTGTCGCTGGCCAAGTCCGAAGCGGACCGCCTGGGCGTCAACGACGGCGCACTGCTGAGCCTCAATGTTGCCGGCCAGACCCTGCGTCTGCCGCTGCGCATCAATGAAGAGCTGGGCGCTGGCCTGGTTGCACTGCCGGCCGGTCTGGCAGGCATTCCGCCGGCGATTTTCGGCCAAACCGTTGATGGTCTGCAGGAGGCAGCGCAATGAGCTGGTTCACCCCTGAAGTGATCGATGTGATCCTGACGGTCATCAAGGCCATCGTGATCCTGCTGGCCGTGGTGGTCGCAGGCGCGCTGCTCAGCTTTGTCGAGCGTCGCCTGCTGGGCTGGTGGCAGGACCGTTACGGTCCGAACCGCGTTGGCCCGTTCGGCATGTTCCAGATCGCAGCCGACATGCTGAAGATGTTCTTCAAGGAAGACTGGACTCCGCCGTTTGCCGACAAGGTGATCTTCACCCTGGCACCGGTGGTGGCCATGTCCGCCCTGCTGATCGCGTTCGCGATCATCCCGATCACCCCGACCTGGGGCGTGGCGGATCTGAACATCGGCCTGCTGTTCTTCTTCGCCATGGCCGGTCTGTCGGTTTACGCGGTGCTGTTCGCCGGCTGGTCGAGTAACAACAAGTTCGCCCTTCTGGGCAGCTTGCGTGCCTCGGCGCAGACCGTGTCCTACGAAGTGTTCATGGGCCTGGCCCTGATGGGCATCGTGGTGCAGGTCGGCTCGTTCAACATGCGCGACATCGTCGAGTACCAGGCGCAGAACCTGTGGTTCATCATTCCGCAGTTCTTCGGCTTCTGTACCTTCTTCATCGCTGGCGTGGCCGTGACTCACCGTCACCCGTTCGACCAGCCGGAAGCGGAACAGGAACTGGCCGACGGTTACCACATTGAATACGCCGGTATGAAATGGGGCATGTTCTTCGTCGGTGAATACATCGGCATCATCCTGATCTCGGCGCTGCTGGTCACCCTGTTCTTCGGTGGCTGGCACGGTCCGTTCGGCATCCTGCCGCAACTGTCCTTCGTCTGGTTCGCACTGAAGACCGCGTTCTTCATCATGCTGTTCATCCTGCTGCGCGCTTCCATCCCGCGTCCGCGTTATGACCAGGTGATGGATTTCAGCTGGAAATTCTGCCTGCCACTGACCCTGATCAATTTGCTGATAACCGCTGCGGTTGTGTTGTGGAACACACCTGCGGTTGCGGTTCAGTGAGGATTTGACCCATGTTCAAATATATTGGCGACATCGTTAAGGGTACCGGTACCCAGTTGCGCAGCCTGGTCATGGTCTTCGGCCATGGCTTTCGCAAGCGCGACACCCTGCAATACCCGGAAGAGCCGGTCTACCTGCCACCACGCTACCGTGGTCGCATCGTCCTGACCCGCGACCCCGACGGCGAAGAACGCTGCGTAGCCTGCAACCTGTGCGCCGTGGCGTGCCCGGTGGGTTGCATCTCGCTGCAGAAAGCTGAAACCGAAGACGGTCGCTGGTACCCGGACTTCTTCCGTATCAACTTCTCGCGCTGCATTTTCTGCGGTCTCTGCGAGGAAGCCTGCCCGACCACCGCGATCCAGCTGACTCCGGATTTCGAGATGGCCGAGTTCAAACGTCAGGACCTGGTGTACGAGAAAGAAGATCTTTTGATCTCCGGCCCCGGCAAAAACCCTGATTACAACTTCTATCGTGTTGCAGGTATGGCCGTTGCGGGCAAGCCGAAAGGCGCCGCACAAAACGAAGCCGAGCCGATCAACGTGAAGAGCTTGCTGCCTTAAGGAAGAACGATGGAATTCGCTTTCTATTTCGCATCGGGTATCGCTGTTGTGTCCACACTGCGTGTGGTCACCAACACCAATCCTGTGCACGCCCTGCTCTACCTGATCATTTCGCTGATCGCCGTGGCCATGACCTTCTTCGCACTCGGCGCGCCGTTCGCCGGCGTGCTGGAAGTGATCGCTTACGCTGGCGCCATCATGGTGCTGTTCGTGTTCGTGGTGATGATGCTGAACCTGGGCCCGGCCTCGGTTCAGCAGGAACGCACCTGGCTCAAGCCCGGGATCTGGGCGGGGCCGGTGATTCTCGCCGCCCTGCTGCTGGCCGAACTGCTGTATGTGCTGTTCGCTCACCAGAGCGGTCAGGCCATCGGCCACACCACCGTCGATGCAAAAGCCGTGGGCATCAGCCTGTTCGGTCCGTATCTGCTGGTGGTCGAACTCGCCTCGATGCTGCTGCTCGCTGCAGCCGTCACGGCGTTCCATTTGGGCCGTAACGAGGCGAAGGAGTAAGACATGCCTGCTATCCCTCTCGAACATGGTCTGGCAGTTGCCGGCATCCTGTTCTGCCTTGGTCTGGTCGGCCTGATGGTCCGCCGCAACATTTTGTTCGTGTTGATGAGTCTGGAAGTGATGATGAACGCCTCTGCACTGGCCTTCATCGTTGCGGGCGCCCGCTGGGCGCAACCGGATGGACAGATCATGTTCATCCTGGTGATCAGCCTTGCAGCCGCCGAAGCCAGTATTGGCCTGGCGATCCTGCTGCAACTGTATCGCCGCTTCCACACGCTCGATATCGACGCTGCCAGTGAGATGCGCGGATGAACCTACTCTTTCTGACTTTCGTATTCCCTCTGATCGGGTTCCTGTTGCTGTCGTTCTCCCGCGGCCGCTTCTCGGAAAACCTGTCGGCGCTGATCGGTGTCGGCTCCATCGGCCTGTCTGCCATCGTCGCGGCCTACGTGATCTGGCAATTCAACGTCGCGCCACCGGAAGGTGGCGTCTACACCCAGGTGCTGTGGCGCTGGATGTCGGTGGAAGGCTTCCAGCCGAACTTCGCGCTGTACCTGGATGGTCTGTCCGTGACCATGCTCGGTGTGGTCGTCGGTGTCGGCTTCCTGATCCACCTGTTTGCATCGTGGTACATGCGTGGCGAAGACGGTTACTCGCGCTTCTTCTCGTACACCAACCTGTTTATCGCCAGCATGCTGTTCCTGATCCTGGGCGATAACCTGCTGTTCATCTACTTCGGTTGGGAAGGCGTGGGCCTGTGCTCGTACCTGTTGATCGGTTTCTACTACAGCAACCGCAACAACGGTAACGCCGCACTCAAAGCCTTCATCGTCACCCGTATCGGCGACGTGTTCATGGCGATCGGCCTGTTCATCCTGTTCCAGCAACTGGGCACGCTGAACGTCCAGGAACTGCTGGTGAAGGCGCCTGAGCACTTCAAGGTCGGCGATTTCTGGATCGTGCTGGCAACCCTGATGCTGCTGGGTGGTGCGGTCGGTAAATCGGCGCAACTGCCGCTGCAAACCTGGCTGGCGGACGCGATGGCCGGCCCTACCCCGGTTTCGGCACTGATCCACGCCGCAACCATGGTGACTGCCGGTGTCTACCTGATCGCCCGTACCCACGGCCTGTTCGCCCTGGCGCCGGACATTCTGCACCTGGTCGGCATCGTGGGCGGTGTGACCCTGGTACTGGCCGGTTTCGCCGCGCTGGTGCAAACCGACATCAAACGTATCCTCGCCTACTCGACCATGAGCCAGATCGGCTACATGTTCCTGGCGCTGGGCGTGGGTGCCTGGGAAGGTGCGATCTTCCACCTGATGACCCACGCCTTCTTCAAGGCCCTGCTGTTCCTTGCTTCCGGTGCGGTGATCGTTGCCTGCCACCACGAGCAGAACATCTTCAAGATGGGCGGCCTGTGGAAGAAACTGCCGCTGGCCTACGCCAGCTTCATCGTCGGTGGTGCCGCCCTGGCCGCCCTGCCACTGGTGACCGCAGGTTTCTACTCCAAGGACGAAATCCTCTGGGAAGCGTTCGCCAGCGGCAACCACGGTCTGCTGTACGCAGGTCTGGTCGGCGCATTCATGACGTCGCTGTACACCTTCCGCCTGATCTTCATCGCGTTCCACGGTGAAGCCAAGACCGAAGCCCACGCCGGTCACGGCATCGCTCACTGGCTGCCGCTGTCGGTGCTGATCGTGCTGTCGACCTTCGTCGGCGCCATGATCGTTCCACCGCTGCACGGCGTACTGCCAGAGAGCGTTGGCCATGCCGGTGGCGAAGCCAAGCACAGTCTGGAAATCGCCTCGGGCGCCATCGCCCTGGCCGGTATCCTGCTGGCAGCCCTGCTGTTCCTCGGCAAGCGTCGCTTCGTGACCGCGATCGCCAACAGCGGCATCGGCCGTCTCCTTTCGGCCTGGTGGTTCGCTGCCTGGGGCTTCGACTGGATCTACGACAAACTGTTCGTCAAGCCGTACCTTGCGATCAGCCATGTACTGCGCAAAGACCCGCTCGACCAGACCATCGGTCTGATCCCGCGCATGGCCAAGGGTGGTCACACTGCCCTGAGCCGTACTGAAACCGGTCAACTGCGTTGGTACGCCGCCTCGATGGCTGCTGGTGCCGTGTTGGTCATCGGCGCTGTCGTGCTGGTAGCGGTCTGATATGAACCTTGCGAATTTGCGAAAGGAAACGAGCCCGTCATGATTCTGCCTTGGCTAATCCTGATCCCCTTCATCGGCGGCCTGCTGTGCTGGCTGGGTGAGCGCTTCGGCGCCACCCTCCCCCGCTGGATTGCGCTGTTGACCATGACCCTGGAACTCGCCCTCGGCCTCTGGCTGTGGGCCCACGGTGACTATTCATTTGCACCGGCGCCTGGCGCCGATCCGACCTGGACGCTTGAGTTCAAGCACGTCTGGATCCAGCGCTTCGGCATCAACGTGCACCTGGCCCTCGACGGCCTGTCGCTGCTGATGATCCTGCTGACCGGTCTGCTGGGTATCCTGTCGGTACTCTGCTCGTGGAAAGAGATTCAACGTCACGTTGGCTTCTTCCACCTGAACCTGATGTGGATTCTGGGCGGCGTTGTCGGCGTGTTCCTCGCCCTCGACCTGTTCATGTTCTTCTTCTTCTGGGAAATGATGCTGGTGCCGATGTACTTCCTCATCGCGCTCTGGGGTCACAGTTCTTCGGACGGCAAGAAAACCCGGATCTACGCCGCGACCAAGTTCTTCATCTTCACTCAGGCTTCCGGCCTGATCATGCTGGTGGCGATCCTCGGTCTGGTCCTGGTCAACTACAACAGCACCGGCGTGATCACCTTCAACTACGCCGATCTGTTGAAGACCAAGATGTCGATGACCACCGAGTACATTCTGATGCTCGGCTTCTTCATCGCCTTCGCGGTCAAGCTGCCAGTGGTTCCGTTCCACTCCTGGCTGCCTGACGCTCACGCCCAGGCGCCGACTGCAGGTTCCGTCGACCTCGCCGGTATCTTGCTGAAAACCGCGGCCTACGGTCTGCTGCGTTTCGCCCTGCCGCTGTTCCCGAACGCCTCGGCCGAATTCGCGCCGATCGCCATGACCCTCGGTCTGATCGGGATCTTCTACGGTGCGTTCCTCGCTTTCGCGCAAACCGACATCAAGCGTCTGATCGCCTTCTCGTCCGTTTCCCACATGGGCTTCGTACTGATCGGCATCTACTCCGGCAGCCAACTGGCGCTGCAAGGTGCCGTGATCCAGATGCTGGCCCACGGTCTGTCGGCCGCTGCATTGTTTATCCTCAGCGGTCAGCTGTACGAGCGTCTGCACACGCGTGACATGCGTGAGATGGGCGGTCTGTGGTCGCGTATCGCTTACCTGCCGGCGATCAGCCTGTTCTTCGCAGCCGCCTCTCTGGGTCTGCCGGGCACCGGTAACTTCGTCGGCGAGTTCCTGATCCTGATCGGTACGTTCGCCAGTGCGCCATGGATCACCGCGATTGCCACTTCCGGTCTGGTGTTCGGTTCGGTCTACTCGCTGATCATGATCCACCGCGCTTACTTCGGTCCGTCGAAATCGGATTCGATCCTGCACGGCATGGACGGTCGCGAACTGATCATGGTGCTGGGCCTTGCGGTACTGCTGATTTACCTCGGCGTCTACCCGCAACCGTTCCTCGACACTTCCGCCGCCACGATGCATGGCGTGCAGCAGTGGCTCGGCACCGCCTTCACTCAACTCGCTTCGGCCCGGTAAGAGCGCTATGGAATTCACGATTCAACACTTTATTGCGCTTGCGCCACTGTTGATCACCAGCCTCACCATTATCGTGGTGATGCTGGCAATCGCCTGGCGCCGCAACCACTCGCAGACCTTCCTGATTTCGGTGGCAGGTCTGAACCTGGCCTTGCTGTCGATCCTGCCGGCCCTGAAAGTCGCGCCTCTGGCCGTGACCCCATTGCTGCAGATCGACACCTTTGCCTGCCTGTACATGGCGCTGATCCTGGTCGCCACCCTCGCTTGCGTCACCCTCGCCCACGCCTACCTCGGCGATGGCGGTTCGGGTTACCCGGGCAACCGTGAAGAACTGTACCTGCTGATCCTGATGGCCGCCGCCGGTGGCCTGGTTCTGGTCAGCGCGCAGCACCTGGCCGGCTTGTTCATCGGTCTGGAACTGCTGTCGGTGCCGGTCTACGGTCTGGTGGCCTACGCCTTCTTCAACAAGCGTTCGCTGGAAGCCGGCATCAAGTACATGGTGCTGTCGGCCGCCGGTTCCGCGTTCCTGCTGTTCGGTATGGCGCTGCTGTACGCAGATTCGGGTTCGCTGAGCTTCGTCGGCATCGGTCAGGCCCTGGCCGCGACCGGCCTGCCAAGCTCGCTGGCGCAACTGGGCCTGGGCATGATGCTGATCGGTCTGGCGTTCAAGCTGTCGCTGGTACCGTTCCACCTGTGGACGCCGGACGTGTACGAAGGTGCTCCGGCACCGGTGGCCGCGTTCCTCGCCACCGCTTCGAAAGTGGCTGTGTTCGCGGTCATGGTTCGTCTGTTCCAGATCTCCCCTGCCGCAAGCAGTGGCGTGCTGAGCAACGTGCTGACCATCATCGCCATCGCCTCGATCCTGTTCGGTAACCTGCTGGCCCTGACCCAGAGCAACCTCAAGCGTCTGCTCGGTTACTCGTCCATCGCGCACTTCGGCTACCTGCTGATCGCACTGGTGGCGAGCAAGGGTCTGGCGGTGGAAGCCATCGGCGTGTACCTGGTCACCTACGTGATCACCAGCCTCGGCGCCTTCGGCGTGATCACCCTGATGTCCTCGCCGTACAACGGCCGTGACGCAGACGCCCTGTACGAGTACCGCGGCCTGTTCTGGCGCCGTCCGTACCTGACCGCCGTCCTGACCGTGATGATGCTGTCCCTGGCCGGTATCCCGCTGACTGCAGGCTTCATTGGCAAGTTCTACATCATCGCCACCGGTGTCGAGTCGCACCAATGGTGGCTGGTAGGTTCGCTGGTACTGGGCAGCGCCATCGGCGTGTTCTACTACCTACGCGTGATGGTCACCCTGTACCTGATCGAACCGAACCTGCGCCGCCACGACGCCCAACTGCACTGGGAACAGAAAGCAGGCGGCGTGATGCTGCTGGCGATTGCCGTCCTGGCGTTCTTCCTCGGCTTGTACCCACAACCGTTGCTGACCCTGGTTCAGCAATCGGGCCTGGCGGGCTGATCGCTCAGCGATAGTTGGCTACAAACAGAAACGGCACCTTCGGGTGCCGTTTTTGCGTCTAGACCGTCTTGAGTTTTTTCACCATTGGCACGCAAGCCAGTTGCAGACCTGAAGGCGATTGGTAGATCGCACTCCCCTCCCCGACGTAACCGCAACGCCGATAAAAATCAGCGGCATTCAACGTCGCATCCAGACAAACCTCTGCCAGTCCCAGATCCTGTGCCAGCGCTTCCAGAAAGTGCAGCACACGCTTACCCAGACCGCGCTGCATGAAATCCGGATGGATGAAGATTGCGCCGATTTCGCGGTGCTCCAGATCGAGCATGCCGGTTGCCACGGGCTCACCCTCAACGCAACCCAGATAGAAATGCTTTTGCATGAGCGTGTCATAACCGTCTGCCGCCGAGCCCTTTGTCCAGTCGAGCATTTGCTGCTCGCTGTAGGCACCGATGCATTGATGCCGGATCGCCAGTCGCCGAATCTCGAACGCTATCCCGGCATCGTCCGGGTCGGCTCTTTTCATTTCGAACATTTCTCTCTCCTTGAGCCATGTGCGGACGGGCATGAAAAAGCCCCGTCCATTTCTGGCGGGGCTTTGGGTAACACGTCATTGACCAGACATGCATGACCTTATGGCCCGCCGGAAGCGGTCATAGAGGAGCACATCATGATCATTCGGTGTTGGGCAGTCATGGCTGGATAGTGCTGCGGATTGTTCGGTCACGTCAATTGCGAAGCTTCTTCTCTTCTTTATCGAAAGCTCTCGCCAGCATATCCGTTTCGTCCTACAGCCAGCCCAGGGGCAATACCACTATGTTGTTTGCCTGCTCAAGAGCTCAATCGAGACGAGGACGAACAATGAAACGCGAAATTTTTTCGGAACTGATGGATGGCCTCAGAGACTTGGCAGCCGCACGCGAAGGCAAAATCACTCTGAAAACCCACACGCTGAATTTGCCAAAGCGAATACCGATCACCAGTGGGGAAATAGAAATCTGCCCCAAGCTGAATAGTCGAACACCAACCAAATCCACCTAACGAAATTGTAATTCCCCAATCACCTCCGCGTTATCTGCAGCCTGCAACGATGTCACCCGGCGATCCTACCGGCGGGCCTTTGCCCGTTCGAACAATAAAACCCACGCCGAAGCTCGTTCCCGTTCTGCCGAACCCAAGGAGTGATTGATGGTTAACAACACAAAAATGTCGATGGCCGCTCTGGCAGTGGTTGTCGGCGCCGGGCCGTCCACGGTGTTTGCAGAAGAAAAACCCGAAGGGTTTATCGAAGGCAGCAGCCTGACGGTGCTCAACCGTAACCTTTACTTCAACCGTGACCACCGCAACGGCCAGTCCAGTCCCACCGGCAACAGATATTCGGAGGCCTGGGCCCACGGCATCATCGGCAAGTTCGAATCCGGCTTCACCCAGGGCACCGTCGGGGTCGGGGTGGATGCGTTTGCGATGATCGGTCTGAAACTCGACACCGGCGACGGCCGCAACGGTGGCCGCAGTTCGTTCGACGTGTTGCCAGTCAACGGCGACGGTGAAGCGCGGGACGAATACACCAAGGTCGGTGGCGCCGCCAAAGTGCGCGCTTTCGATACGGTGGTGAAAGTCGGTGATGTGTTCCCGGCCAACCCGGTGGTCGCGGCAGGCGATTCACGATTGCTGCCGGAAAGCTTTCGCGGTGTGACGGCGACCAATACCAGCGTCGAAGGTCTGTCGATCCAGGGCGGCCGGTTGCATGCGATGAGTCAACCGGTGTCCAGCGACCTGCGCGAAAACTTCGCGACCTTCTACGCCGGCCCGGTCAATTCGCCATGGATTGCTTACGGCGGCGGCGATTACGCGCTGAACAAAAACCTGAGTTTCAGCCTGTACTCCAGCCGCCTCAAAGATGCCTGGAACCAGTACTACGCCGGCACCGCCTGGACGTATCCACTGTCGGATGACCTGTCGCTGTTCGGCGGCCTGAATTACTACAAGGCTGTCGACGAGGGCAAACAATTGCTCGGCGAGTTCGACAACAACATCTGGAGCGGCCGCGTCGGCGTGAAACTCGGCGCCCACTCCGTCGCCATTTCCCACCAGCGCAACAACGGCAATGACGACTTCGATTACCTGCGTCAGTCCGACTCGATCTTCCTCGACAACTCGATCCAGTACAGCGACTTCAACTCACCGAAAGAGCGTTCCTGGATGGTGCGCTACGACCTCGACATGACTACTTACGGCGTACCGGGCCTGTCGTTCATGACCCGTTATGCACGCGGCACCGACGCCGATTACTCCAACGCCAACGCCGTGTACATGCGCCGCGATGCCGAGGGCAATCCGCTAACTGACCAGAAGCGCTGGGAGCGTGACATCGAAGTCAAATACGTGGTGCAGAGCGGTTCGATGAAAGACCTGTCGCTGCGTCTGCGCCAGGCCACGACCCGCGCCACCGCATTCGAGTCAGACCTGGATGAGGTGCGGGTGATCGTCGAATACCCGCTGGCGATTCTCTGAGTTTCACGAGCGATGCCCATTCACCTTTAGAAGCTCCTTGCTCCTTTGGTAAGAGGTGAATCTTTGGCGTCCTTCGGGGCGCCTTTTTTGCGCCCGAAAAAAAGCCCGACTCACTGCACATGAACCGGGCGTTTCAGCAGGGATTAGCGTCAGCCACCCTGCTGACGACAATTGCCCATCACGTTGTAAGTGACCGTATTGAGCTGCCCCTTGGAGTCCTCGTAAGTCATCGCAGCCGGCACGACCGCGCATTCATTTTTCGGCCGGACAACGCTCACCACCTTCTTCACATCCAGCTTCATTCCGTACTCGTATTCCTTGACCACCGGCGCCGCTTTGCCCTGACTGGCCGCGTACTGCTCCATGGCTTTGGTGTTGGCACTGAGCGCCCGGTCGAACGTTCTGTCGCCACCGCCTTCGGCCAACACATTCAAGGACATCGCCATGACAGCGGTGAACGCCAACAGCTTTAGAGTTTTCATATTCGTTTCCTTCAAAACACGACTCATAAAAAAGCCCACCATCGATGCGCGATGACGGGCTCATTCACTGGCAGCACGCTTACAGGTCTTGGGTCTTGTCGTCCTTCTTGTCGTTCACAACGACCGGATCACGGGCCTTTTCCTTCGCAGCAAACACCTCCATCGAGTGGTCATTGGCGGCCATCATTCGGTCGAAAGTGCGGTCGCCGCCACCTTCGGCCAACACCAGGGAAGACATCATCAGAGCCACGGCAAACGCGCCAATCTGTGCAAATTTCATCGTTCATTCCTCATTCAAGTCACTGACGGGATCAAGGTAACAATCCGAACCTTTCGTGACGGTGGCGCCGAAATTACATATCCGTTATGTAGAAAGGCCCGCAATGGCGGGCCTGTTGTTGAGGGAAAAATTGACTAGGCCGCCGTAGGCGCTTCCTCATCCCGACGATGCGCCAGCTGATACAACGCTGGCAGGATCAGCAGCGTGAGAATGGTCGAGGACAGAATTCCACCAATCACCACCGTTGCCAGCGGTCGCTGCACCTCGGCCCCGGTGCCGGTCGCAAGCGCCATCGGAATGAAGCCCAAAGACGCCACCAGCGCAGTCATCAATACCGGGCGCAATCGCGTCAGCGCACCTTCGTGAATCGCTTCGGACAGCGAACGTCCCTCCTCCCGCAAGTTGCGAATGAACGCAATCATCACCAGCCCGTTGAGCACCGCCACGCCGGACAGCGCGATAAACCCGACACCCGCCGAGATCGACAGCGGAATATCCCGCAGCCACAACGCCATGACCCCGCCGGTCAGCGCAAACGGAATCCCGGTGAACACCAGCAAGCCGTCCTTGAGGTTGTTGAACATCATGAACAGCAACCCGAACACCAGCAGCAACGCCACCGGCACCACGATCTGCAAACGCTTGGCCGCCGATTGCAGTTGCTCGAACTGCCCGCCCCAGGTGGTCCAGTAACCTGCCGGCACCTGCACGTCGCGCTCGATCGCATCGCCCGCCTCGGCGACAAAAGAACCGATGTCGCGCCCACGCACGTTGGCGCTGACGATCACCAGGCGCTTGCCGTTCTCGCGACTGACTTGATTCGGCCCCAGCACCAGATCGAGGCTGGCAACGTCCTTCAGCGCAATGAAGCCAATCTGACTGGAAGCATCACCACCCGCCGCCGGCACCGGAATCAGCAGTGCCGACAACCCGTCGATGTCCTTGCGCATGGCGTCGGACAAGCGCACCACCATGTCGAATCGACGGTCCCCCTCATACAGAGTGCCGGCCTTCTGCCCACCGACGGCCACCGCAATGGTGTCCTGCACATCGCCGACGTTGAGCCCGTAACGCGCGGCCTTGTCGCGGTCGATATTGATGGTCAGCACCGGCAGACCGCTGGTTTGCTCGACCTTGACCTCGGACGCGCCGTTGACCTTCTGCATCGCGACGGCAATCTTCGCCGCCGTGGCGTTGAGCACGTCCATGTCATCACCGAACACCTTGACCGCCACGTCGCTGCGCACGCCGGAGATCAGCTCGTTGAAGCGCAACTGGATCGGCTGCGACAGTTCATAGTTACTGCCCGGCAGCGTTGCCGCGGCTTGTTGCAGCTCGGCCATCAGGGTTTCGCGGGACTTGCCCGGCTCCGGCCATTGCTCTTTGGGTTTGAGCATTACGTAGCTGTCGGAGATGTTCGGCGGCATCGGGTCAGAGGCGATTTCCGCAGTACCGGTGCGGGCGAAGACGCGCTCGATCTCCGGCACTTTATTCAGGATCAACGCTTCCAGCCGCTGCTGCATGTCCACCGATTGCGTCAGGCTGGTGCCCGGCACGCGCAGCGCCTGCAAGGCAAAATCGCCCTCGCTGAGACTCGGCACAAACTCGCTGCCCATGCGGCTGGTGACCACGCCACTGAGCACAATCACAGCCAACGCCGCGCCGACCGCCATCGTCCGATGGGACATGACCCAGTTCAGCGCCGGCGCATAAACGCGACGCGCGCCGCGCATCACCACGCCCTCCTCTTCCTTGACCTTACCGGTCACGAACAGCGCAATTGCCGCCGGCACAAAAGTCACGGACAACAGCATGGCGCCAAGCAACGCGATGACTACGGTAAACGCCATCGGGTGGAACATTTTCCCCTCGACGCCGCTCAGGGCGAAGATCGGCAGGTACACCACCATGATGATCAACTGGCCGAAAATCAGCGGTCGCCGCGCCTCTTTCGCTGCTGCAAACACTTCATGGAAACGTTCGGATCGCGTCAGCAGACGCCCGTGATGCTGCTGCGCATGGGCCAGTCGTCGCAGCGTATTTTCGACGATCACCACCGCACCATCGACGATGATGCCAAAGTCCAGCGCGCCGAGGCTCATCAGGTTGGCGCTGACCTTGTTGCTGAACATGCCGGTGAAGGTGAACAACATCGACAGCGGAATCACCATCGCCGTGATCAGCGCAGCGCGGATATTGCCGAGGAACAGAAAAAGGATTGCGATCACCAGAATCGCGCCTTCGACGAGGTTCTTCTTCACCGTGGCGATGGCCTTGTCGACCAGATGCGTGCGGTCGTACACCGGCACCGCGATCACGCCGGCGGGCAACGACTTGTTGATCTGTTCGAGCTTCGCGGCGACGACCTGGGAGACCGTGCGGCTGTTTTCACCGATCAACATGAACACCGTGCCAAGCACCACTTCCCGGCCATTTTCCGTGGCGGCGCCGCTGCGCAGTTCGCGGCCGATGTCCACGGTGGCGACGTTCTTGATCCGGATCGGCGTGCCGTCGACGTTGGCCATGACGATGTTGGCGATGTCCTCGGTGCTCGCTACCTGGCCCGGCGCGCGAATCAGCAATTGCTCGCCGCTGCGCTCGATGTACCCGGCGCCGACGTTGGCGTTGTTGCGCTCCAGCGCCGTCACCAGATCGATGAGGGTCAGTTTGTAGGCCGCGAGTTTTTTCGGATCGGGCGCGATCTGATATTCCTTGGCAAAACCGCCGATGGTGTTGATCTCCGCCACGCCGGGGACGTTGCGCAGTTGCGGCTTGATGATCCAGTCCTGAATCACCCGCAAGTCGGTCGGCGTGTAGGGCGTACCGTCGTCCTTCAGTGCACCTTCCTTGGTCTCGACCGTCCACAAAAAGATCTCGCCGAGCCCGGTGGAGATCGGCCCCATCACCGCTTCCACGCCCTCGGGCAACTGCTCCTTGGCGGACTGCAATCGTTCGTTGACCAATTGCCGGGCAAAGAACAGATCGGTGCCTTCCTTGAAGATCACCGTGACCTGCGACAACCCCGAACGCGACAGCGAGCGGGTCTGCTCCAGCGCTGGCAAACCGGCCATCGCGGTTTCAATCGGGAACGTAATGCGCTGCTCGGTTTCCAGTGGCGAGAATCCCGCTGCACCGGTGTTGATCTGCACCTGGACGTTGGTGATGTCGGGCACGGCGTCGATCGGCAGTTTCTGATAACTGGCGATGCCGAGGCCGGCCATGAGCAGAACGGCGAGCAGCACGATGATGCGCTGCTCGATGGCAAACTGGATCAGGCGTTCGAACATGGGAGTCTTCCGCGATTAATGACTGTGCTCGGCCGAGGCTTTGCCCAGCTCCGATTTGAGGACGAAGCTGCCGGTACTGGCGACTTGCACGCCCGGTTCCAGTCCGGCGATGACTTCCGCCTGGCCTGCCGCGCGACTGCCCAGCTCCACTGCTTGCGCCTTGAAGCCGTTGTCGGTGCGCACAAACACCGTGGGCTTGTCCTCGACGGTCTGGATTGCGGTTTCCGGTACGGCGACTTTGGCCTGGCGGCTGTCGGTGGCGACCAGCGCGGTGACAAACAGGCCCGGGCGCCAGGAGCCTTGCGGGTTTTCCAGGGTGACGCGCACGGTCGCGGTGCGGGTCTGTTCGCCGAGCAGGCTGCCGACGTAGGTCACGGTGCCGCTGACTTCGGCGTTCAATTCCGCCGCACTGACGGTGACGGGTTTGCCCACTTGCACCTTGTTCAAGTCTTTCGGTGACACGCCGAACGTGACCCACACCCGCGACAAATCCGAGAGCGTGAACGCCGCCGTGGTTTCATCGACCACCTCGCCCGGCGTCAGGTGCTTTTCCACTACCACACCTTCGAACGGCGCCCGCAGCTCATAGCGATTGCCACCGGTGGCGACCACGCTGCCACTGAGCACGCTGATCTTTTGCCGGGCATTGCTCACGGCAATTTCGGCTTCCTCCAGGGCCTGACGTGCCTGGAGGAAATCCTGTTCGGCGGAGATCCTGTCCTGCCACAGTTTCTTCTCGCGTTCGAACGTCGTGCGGGCCAGGGCCAAGCGGCGTTGCGCGGCTGCCTGCTCGCTGCGCTGATCGGAAATCTGCTGACTGGCGATCACCGCCAGCAACTGGCCCTTCTTCACCGACTGCCCAAGATTGACCGACACTGACTCGACCACGCCCGGCACACGCGGCACCACATGCGCGGTGCGGTCTTCGTCGAAGCGCACTTCGCCGGGGAACGACAGACCGAGGCTGAAGTTCTGCGCCTGGGCGGAGGCCAGTTGAATCCCCGCCGCCGCGATCTGCTCGGCCGTCAGTTCGATGTGCCCTTCTTCGTCGTGCCCGCCGTCAGCGGCGGCGCCTTCTTCGGCATGGTCGGCGTGCTCCGCCGCTTCATCGGCATGCGCATCGACAGACGCATTGCCGCTCCACATCGAGCCGATGCCAATGCCCAGCGCCAAGGTCGCCGCAGCAACCACGATCAGTTTTTTATCCATGGAAACTCCTCTGCGCCAAACCATCGCGCAGTAATCAGAACGTTGAAATTCAAGGGTTGGCGCTGAGGTCGCCGAAGATGCGTTCGATGCGGACCCGGGCGTCGGTCGCCTCGCTCACCGCCTGGATGTATTGGCTGCGAGCGGCGATCAATGTGCGCTGGGCATCGAGCACGTCGAGGAAGCCGAACTTGCCCATTTCGAAACCGCGAGTGGCGTTGTCGACCGCACTTTGCGCGGCGGGCAGGATGGTCCGGTCGAATGCCTGGATTTCGCCGTTGGCGGTCTGCCATTGCGCCAGCGTGGTCTGGATTTCCGTGCGCAAGCGCAGTTCGGTGGCGTTGCGCAGGTCCCGCGCCTGATCGGTACGCCGCGCCGCCGCCAGCACGTTGCCCTGATTGCGGTTGAACAGCGGAATCGGCATCGACAGCCCGACCACGTTGACCCGCTCGCGCTCGGTTTCGCTGTACTGGCTGCCGATGCTGACGGTGAGATCGGGAATCCGCTGGGACTTTTCCAGCCCCAGCGACGCTTCGCGCTGGTCGATCTGCAACCTGGCCAGCCGCAGCTCCGCGGTCTCGTTCAGACGCTCAAGCAAACGGGTGGGCGGCGGTACGCTGGGCAGACTTTGAGTTGCGGTCTGCACCGTGGTCGACGTCGGCAACGGTGCGCCCATGACCTGCGCCAGCTGCTGGTACGCATTGGCCTGATCACGCTCGGCGCGGCTCAATTCCAGGCGCACTTCCGAAAGCTGCACTTGCGCCCGCGTGCCTTCCACCGGCGACGACTTGCCCGCCTCGATCCGCCCCTGAGCCACACGCAAACCGTGCTCGGCGAGTTGCAGCGACTGCCGGGCCAGTTGCAAACGTTGCTGCGCGGTCTGCGCGCCGTTGAACGCTTGAAGCACGTCGGCGCGCAGGACGTTGCGCTTGCGCTCCAGTTCGATGCCGGCGGCATCCTGGGCACGACTCGCCACATCAATCCGCGCACCCCGCTTGCCGCCCAGCTCGATCGGCTGGCTGAGCATCACCGTGGTGGTGCGTGATTCACGCCGGGTGTCTTCGGCCTCCCACGACACCTCGGGGTTGGGGATCAGCCCGGCCTGCTTGCGGTCACCTTCGGCAATGCCGATTTCCCACTGCGCGGCGGCCAGCTCCGGGTTGCTGGCGAAGGCGGTTTGCAACGCCTGATCCAGCGTCAAAGTCGACGCACTGGCAAGGCTGGTACAAGCCAGCAACAACAGGCCGCTGGCGGTTTTTTTCAGGCGTGAGCGCGCCGTCAGTTCAATTAAACCGGGCAATGGAAGACTTCCTTCAATCAAGAATCGTTGATGGCGCCACGGTAGGGTTTTGAACTTATCGACAAGGTGACGTGAACATTACAAATCCGTTATCCACGGTTAATCGAAGTTGTTTTGCTCTAGGATTCGAAGTTCGAATGGCTTTGCTGCAACACACCGAAACAAATGCATGTTAGTTATCAGCCGAACAGCACTTGCCGAAAAGGAAGTCATGAAAAATTGACCACTTCGCTGCGACAGGCTGTCGCGGATGGCCGATTTAAAGGGCTCAGGCGTTGACTCTGTAGCCACTACAGCCTTTACGGTACACGCCACTCAGCTCCAAAGTCCGTCAGGAAGTCCCTGCAAAAACTGCAACTTCCAGACTCACTTACTTAAATACCCATTCATTAAAAGTGGTGAAACATCATGCGAATCCTTGTCGTCGAGGACGAGCTTAAAGCTGCCGAATACTTGCATCAGGGCCTGACCGAAAGTGGTTATATCGTTGATCACGCGGTCAATGGCGCGGATGGTTTGCACCTGGCGCAACAACAGGTTTATGACCTGATCATTCTCGATGTGAATCTGCCGGAACTCGACGGCTGGAGCGTGCTGGAACAACTGCGTCGCACCCACTCCACCCGGGTGATGATGCTCACCGCACGCGGGCGGCTGGCGGACAAGATCCGGGGTCTGGACCTGGGCGCCGACGATTATCTGGTCAAGCCGTTCGAGTTTCCGGAACTGCTGGCCCGGGTACGCACGTTGATGCGGCGCAGTGAAAATATTCCGGTGCCGCAGGTGCTCAAGGTCGCCGATCTGGAACTCGATCCGGGCCGTCACCGGGCCTTTCGCGGCACCCAGCGCATCGACCTGACCACCAAGGAGTTTGCCCTGCTGCACCTGCTGATGCGCCAGTCCGGCGAAGTGCTGACCCGCACCCAGATCATCTCGCTGGTGTGGGACATGAATTTCGACTGCGACACCAACGTGGTCGAAGTTTCGATCCGTCGCTTGCGGGCGAAGATCGACGACCCGTTCGACAGCAAACTGATCCACACCCTGCGCGGTGTCGGCTATGTGCTGGAGGCGCGGGAATGAAGCCTGCGAGCCTGTCGCTGCGGCTGGGTCTGACGGTCAGCATTCTCGGCGCGCTGCTGGTGGTGTTCCTGGCGATCCTCGCGTATTTCGCCCTGACCCACGAGCTGAACGCGCTATCGCGCGACAGCCTGGAAAAGAAGCTGGAACAGGTCGAGCACAGCCTGACGCTGTACTTCGACACCGGCGAGATCAGCGCCAAGCCGCACATTCTGCTCGATCAGGTCATGGGGCACGACAACCTGACCCTGACTATTTATGACCTGAACAACCTGCGCACCCCGCTGCTCAAGTCCGGTTCGGGTCTGACCGATCCGCGCGTTGAACTGAAGGCGGTACGGGCGACAACCGATCAGTTGACCCACACCGACAGCGCCGATGCCGAAGGTGCGAAGTTTCTCACCGTCTCCAAGCTGATTCGCCTCAAGGACGGCAGCAGCGTACCGGTCCTGCTGTCGATGGATAACGCCCACGATCAGGCCTTGCTCAGTGCTTATTTGCGCTCGACATTGATGGCTTTGCCGTTGCTGCTGGTATTCATCGGCCTGACCGCATGGGGTGCCGTGCAGCGAGGGCTGGCACCGTTGCGCGAGTTTCGCAAAGTGGCGGCGCGAGTGACGACGCAGGATCTCGACCATCGCCTGTCGGTGCTGAACATGCCCCAGGAACTCAGCGAACTGGCGCAGGGCATCAACGTCATGCTCGATCGACTGGACAGCGGCGTGCAGCAGTTGTCGCAGTTCTCCGATGACCTGGCCCACGAGCTGCGCACGCCGATCAACAACCTGATGGGCAAGGCCCAGGTGACGCTGTCGCGCGAGCGGTCGGTCGAGGAATACACCAACGTTCTGGTGTCCTGCACCGAAGAGCTGGAGCGGGTCGCGCGGATTGTCTCGGACATGCTGTTCCTGGCCCAGGCCACCCAGCCTGCGGCGCACGCCTCGTTCGAGCCGATTGCGCTGGAAGAAGAGGCGTCCAAGGTGGCTGACCTGTTTTCTCTGACGGCGCAGGACAAACAGATCGACCTGAAAGTCATCGGCAGCGCTCAGGTGTCGGGCGACCGGCTGATGATTCAGCGAGCGATTTCCAATCTGCTGTCCAATGCCCTGCGCCACTGCCCGTCCGGCAAGACCGTTTCGCTGTTCATCGAACAGGCGCCGAACGAGGTGTCATTGCGGGTGAGCAATCCCGGTGCGGGCATCGAAGCGCAGCACCTGCCGTATCTGTTCGACCGTTTTTACCGGGTCGACAGCAGCCGCACCCGGTCACAGGGCAGTACCGGTCTGGGACTGGCCATCGTGCACTCGATCATGACCTTGCATCAAGGCTCTGCGCAGGTTCAAAGCCGACCGGGAGCGATGACGATATTCAGTCTGGTGTTTCCCGTGACGCACCCGGAACGGCACTGAACCTTCAAGCCGATTTGTGCGGTGTTTTCTCAAACCTCATGGGAAAAATCGCCGCACAAGTGCTGCATCCATCCCCGTAAATCCTTCAGCACGAATTTGCGTCGCCCCTGCGCTGAAACGTCTGACAGCGGCAAAAGACAGAACGCCTCAAACCGCTGATTCCTTTCGCGTGGCTCGCCCGTTGCAATGCAGTGCTGCCCCCTCAGAAACACGTCCTCGCGGCGTCAATTCACGTTTTATCAGTACGTATTTCGACACCGCTGAAACCCGCGACTGGAAACGTCCGGACATTTTTGACCCCGCCCTCACCGCCCTTTTAGATTCGGCTCGTGCTTGCAACAGCACTCCCAAACAACAACCAAGGAGCAACATCATGGGCTACATGGGCAGCTGGAACGCAAACCCTATCGATGAACTGGAAGAGCAGGAAGCGCCCTCGCCAGAGCAGATCGAAGCGCTGCAACTGACCGAGGAAGAACAGGCGGAACTCAACGCCGAGTGACAGAACCCGCGGGGGCCTTGCGCCCTCGCGGGCTTTCCAGGAAGGAAATCATGCACAAGACAACGTTGGCCGAGCGTGAGCTCACGGCCGATCAGGCAGAACGGCGTATTCACACCGAACTTTCACGCCTGGGCCTCACACCGCACACCCGCACCCTCGGCAGCAAAGTGGTTGCAGTTCAGGCGAGTCTTCATGGCGGCGACAACCGTCATGCCCGTGGCTCCGGCAAGGGTTATGCGGATCAGGCGCACCTGGGCGCGCTCTATGAAGCGCTCGAGCATTACTGGACGGATGAGCTCTGTACCTACGATGTTCACCACGAAACGGAACGCTATTTCAAAGACACGCCGGTGTTTGCCGATGACTCGCTTCTGCACAGGCTCACTTGCCAGCAAAACGTGCGCATCCCCTGCCGGACCTATGTCTGTCCGCCGTGGCATGACCGGTTTTCCTACCCGGTGGCGCTGACCTCGCCGAACGGCTCACGTTTACCCTCGTCACCGGGCATGGCGGACTACCGTGCCGTGCAGCGCTACGCCAGCAACAGCGGCACCGCCATTGGCGCCACTTACCACGAAGCGATGCTGCACGCCGCCAACGAATGCATCGAGCGCGACGCCGTGTCGTTGTTTCTGCTCGATCATTTTTATTATCAGAACCATCCACCACTGCGACGGGTGGCGCGTCTCACTGAACGCGACGATCTCGATCGTCTTTGGGCTGATGCCGAACAAGAGATCGACGGCGAAATCGTGCTGGTGGATATCAGCACCGAGTTCAAGACGCGAACCTTTCTGGCCTTCACCACGAAGCCGGGCGCTCACCCACAGGTATTCGGCAGCGGCAGCTCTCTCGACCCGCGTCACGCGGCGTGGCGGGCGCTTACTGAACTGGTGCAGCTGCAACTGAGTGCCGCCGAACCCGAATACCGTCAGACACTGGCCAATGCGCTGCGCAACCTGCAACCGTTCCCGCGCCTTCTGCGCTGTTCGCAGTTTGATCCGCACACGCTTCTGCATCGCTGCGTTCAACACGAGGTGAGACTGCCGGATGCCGCCAAAGACCTGTCGGTGCAAAATCAACTGCACCTGCTGACTCAAGACCTGCGGATTCATGGCCGTTCGCTGGGTGCAGCGGTCCTGCAGCGAACCGAGCTCGGCACGACCCTGCTCAACGTGGTGATCCCCGGACTGGAACGCTTCTTCGTGGTCTGCAGCGGTAACGTCGTCATACCGCAAGCCCGGGGCCGTACTCTGGAGAGGCCCGCCCCATGAGCCGACCCGATCGCAACCGGGAGCTGACACTGGCCCGATCCATGCGCCTTTACCTCAACGAGAACGGCGCTGTTGGCCACTTCCTCGAACCGCGAGGCAGCGGACTGCATCACGTTTTTTTCCTGCGGGTAAACGATGAGCTCTGGGTCGGCCGCAAGCTCCTGCAACGTGACCGGCATTTTCGATGGCAGGCCAGCAGCTCGCTCAAACCCGACATGTTGTTTGGCCCGCATCTGCATTCATTGTGGGGGGATGACGGGTTGTCGATCGGCTATCGGACGGCCTCACCCGCGGAGAAAGCGCAGGTCTTTGAACATGCATTGCATCAGGCTGACAGCGAGATCCTGGTTCCCTTCCCGCTGCTGGATGAGGCGGGCCGGGAAGCGGTCTGCCCGGCAGACTTCTGGCAATGCAACGAATCACTGGCCGAACAGCTGAACACTGACGAGCAGCACTTGCGCGAATACTGCGCCGGGCTGCTCCAGGCCATCACTGAAAAAGGCGCACTGATTTACGACCCGGCCTGTTCGACCGGCGCGTTCATCGCCCACCTCGCCCGCGCCCTGCCCGACTGTCTTTGCCTGGGCAGTGACCGTTCGGCCTCGATGATCGAACATGCCAGGCGCTGGCACAGCGGGACATCCGTCGAATTTGACGTGCTGGAGGCGAGTGAAGCTTTCAATTCCGGAATTCGCTGCGATGTCTTGATCCTGCGTTTCCTCAACGCCGAAGTCTTGACCCGCCGTGAGGCCCACGTAGCGTTCGAATCGCTGATCCGCTGCGTCAATCCCGGTGGCACGATCCTCGTCTTCGGTCACACCCCGGTGCTGATTCCGGTCACCTGGCTTGCCTCCATCCATCACCTGAAACTTGAATCCAGTGTCGCGGCACGACCAGGGCAAATCGAGCTGTTCCAGTTCTATCGTCTGACGGTTCCGGCGCCATGAGCTTTTCCCTGCATAGCCGAGGTTATTACCCGACCGGCGACGGCCATCAACTCTATTGGGAACGGCATGGTGTTCCGGGACACGAACCGGTGTTTTTCCTCCATGGCGGGCCCGGCGGACGTATCAGCCGCCACCATTTGCAGTTCTTCGAACCGGGTCGGTTCGACATCATCCTGTTCGACCAACGGGGCTGCGGGCGCTCGACGCCTTACGGCGAGCTGCGGGACAACACTACCGGGCTGTGTGTCGAAGACATCGATGCCCTGCGCCAGTATTTCGGCTTCGAAAAAATCAGCGTGCTTGGCGTGTCATGGGGTAGCTGGCTGGCGATCCAGTACCAACAGCGATATCCGCAGCACCTGCTGAAAACCACGCTGGTTTCGGTATTCGTGCCGTTTGCCGCCAATGTCCGGGCCTACGATCAGGCACTCAATGACGGGTTGGCACAATCGCCTCACATGTCGCCCGGCCACCGTGCCAGGGACATCTACCGGATCCTCGGCGAAGGCTGTCCATCGCAGCAACACCGAGCCGCCATCGAATGGTTGAACGCTGTTCTACGTCGCACAGGGCAGACGATCTGCCCCGACACTCTGGAGCGCTTTGTCGATCAGGAAGCGGTGCTCGCCATCCGTCTCGAGCTGCATTACCACCTGCAGAACTACTGCTTCACGCCAAAGGATGAAGACCTGACCCTCGATGACAACACCCTGCTGATCCAGGGCATCCGCGACACCCATGGCATGGCCAGCGTGCGCTGGCTCAGGCAACGCATGAACATCCACTGCCGGCTGCTGCACGCCGGGCACAACGCCTTTGAAAACGCCCTCCTCAAAGCGGTGCGCCGGGCGGTGAAACGTGAAATCGAAAGGTGAGCGTTATATGGCCGTAGGATCTTTTTCCGTTACTGGCCCGTCCCGCCGGGAACACAGAAAGCTCTCTCCAGAATGCCCGTCTCGTCCTACAGCCACACCAGGAAACAAGACGTTATCTTGGGTCACGGTTTACCAAGCGGCTTAGGCCAGAACGGACAATGAAACGTGAAATCTTTTTTGAGCTGGTGAGCAGCTTCGATTCATCGGTGGTCGAGCGACGGAGCAAAGTCATGCAATTTCCCTATATAGCGCGACGTGCAGGTTTGCCCCCCACCTGCACAGAAAAAATCCGGGACTTTGCGGGCCCCCTTGATTCTGGCTATATTTGTCCAGAATATGAGGAAAACATGATGATCATCGTTCCGTTGGCCGAAGCCAAAAACAATCTATCCAGACTCGTCGATGAGGCCGCCTCGGGGCAGATCATTACAATTGCCAAACATGGGCGTGCACTCGCTCGTCTGGTTCCTGTCACCAAGTCTCACGGTCCGCGCATAGGTGCGATGAAGGGCAAACTCGTGCTTCCCGAAAACTTCGACGCGCCACTATCGGATGACATGCTCGACGCATTTGAGGGTGGCCAGTCATGAGGGTATTGCTCGACACCCACATTCTGCTCTGGACGCTTTCAGACGATTCCAGACTCTCCGCAAAAGCCAGAAAACTGATTGAGAACGCCACCGAAATCTATATCAGCGCTGCGACCTATTGGGAGATGGCAATCAAGGTCGGGCTCGGTAAGTTGAATGTAGATCTCGAAGAAATAAGGCAATACAGCCTCGACAGCGGCTTTATAGAACTCCCAGTGACCTCAGAACACGCCATTGCCGTAAAGGAGCTTGAACACCACCATCGCGATCCATTCGATCGGCTTATTGTTGCAACCGCCATGATTGAGCCGATGAAGCTGCTAACCGCCGATCCCCTGGTGGCTCAGTACACAGATCTGGCTGTTCTGGTCTGAATCCCGCACAAAGAAAAACGGCACCCAAAGGTGCCGTTCCGTCCCGCAAAAGCGCTTACTTGCGTGCCGCCTCCCACGACTTGAGCAGTTCGTTGTAGCTCACGGTTTCGCCTTTCGGCTTCTCGTTGGCCAGTTTCGGTTTTGGTGCGCCCGGCTGGTCGAACCAGTATTGCGCGTCGCGCTCGGGGTTCATTTTCGGTGCGCACACCGCTTGGGCCTTGGAGCGTTCCAGACGGGTCATGATCGCGTCCTGATCCTTGGCCAGACCGTCGAGGGCCTGTTGCGGGGTCTTCTCGCCGCTGGCGGCTTCGGCGATGTGGCTCCACCACAATTGTGCCAGGCGTGGGTAGTCCGGCACGTTGGTGCCGGTCGGCGTCCATTGCACACGGGCCGGGCTGCGGTAGAACTCGACCAGACCACCGAGTTTCGGCGCCAGATCGGTCATCGCTTGCGAGTTGATGTCCGACTCGCGAATCGGCGTCAGACCGACGATGGTTTTCTTCAGCGACACGGTTTTCGAGGTCACGAACTGCGCATACAGCCAGGCCGCGAGTTTCTGTTTCTCAGGCGTGGACTTCATGAAGGTCCACGAGCCCACGTCCTGATAACCGAGCTTCATCCCCTCTTCCCAGTACGGCCCGCGTGGCGACGGTGCCATGCGCCATTTCGGCGTGCCGTCGGCGTTGACCACCGGCAGGCCCGGCTTGGTCATGTCGGCGGTGAACGCGGTGTACCAGAAAATCTGCTGGGCGATGTTGCCCTGGGACGGCACCGGGCCGGATTCGGAGAAGGTCATGCCCGCCGCTTCCGGTGGCGCGTACTTCTTCAGCCAGTCGACGTATTTGGTGGTGGCAAACACCGCCGCCGGGCCGTTGGTGTCGCCGCCGCGGGTCACGCTGGAACCGACCGGGTGGCAATCCTCGACACGAATTCCCCACTCGTCCACCGGCAAGCCGTTGGGAATGCCCTTGTCGCCGCCACCGGCCATGGAGAACCAGGCATCGGTGAAGCGCCAGCCCAGCGACGGGTCTTTCTTGCCATAGTCCATATGCCCGTAGATGCGTTTGCCGTCGATTTCCTTGACGTCTTCGCTGAAGAACTTGGCGATGTCTTCATAGGCCGACCAGTTCACCGGCACGCCCAGTTCATAGCCGTACTTTTCCTTGAACTTGGCTTTCAGGTCGGCGCGTTCGAACCAGTCGGCGCGGAACCAGTACAGGTTGGCGAACTGCTGGTCGGGCAATTGGTAGATCTTGCCGTCCGGCGCGGTGGTGAAGGAGATGCCGATGAAGTCCTTGATGTCGAGGGTCGGCGAGGTGAAGTTCTTGCCTTCATTGGCCATCAGGTCGGTGATCGATTCGGTCTTGCCGTAGCGAAAGTGCGTACCGATCAGGTCCGAGTCGTTGACCCAGCCGTCGTAGATGTTCTTGTCCGACTGCATCACCGTCTGCATTTTTTCCACCACGTCGCCTTCCTGCAGCAGGTCGTGGGTCAGCTTGATGCCGGTGATTTCGCTGAAGGCCTTGGCCAGCACCTTGGATTCATATTCGTGGGTGGTCAGGGTTTCCGAGACGACCTTGATGTCCATCCCGCGAAACGGCTCGGCCGCCTTGATGAACCACTTCAGTTCTTCGAGTTGCTGCTCGGCCGTCAGGGTCGACGGCTTGAATTCGCTGCCGATCCATTTTTTTGCGGCATCTTCGTAGGCGTCGGCCCAGGCGGACGCGCTCAAACCGCTGAGTGCCAGCATGGCTGCCAATGAAATGCTATGTCGCAGCTTATTTTTCTTATCGAACATAGAGACCTCCTGTTAGGTTTTCGGAGCACGATTGCCGAGCGATTCGACTAGCCCCAACGCATCACAGCCAACAGCCACACCAGGGACAACGCGGACGCTACCCAGATGCTCCAGTCGGTCACGCCGATTACCAGCAGATGCAGGTAGGCGCTGCCGAGAAGACCGATGAACAAACGATCGCCACGGGTGGTGGCAATCGGCAGAAACCCTCGCCGCAAGATGCTCGGCGAGCGCAATTCCCAGGTGGTCATGCCCACCAGGATCAACCCGATCACGATGAAAAACGCCGCCGTCGGGACGGTCCAGCTCATCCATTCCATCATCAGTTCCTCAGACCCGGCCCAGGGCAAAGCCCTTGGCCACGTGGTTGCGAACAAACCAGATCACCAGCATGCCGGGGAGAATAGTCAACACCCCCGCTGCCGCCAGTACGCCCCAGTCAATCCCGGATGCCGACACCGTGCGCGTCATCACCGCCGCGATCGGTTTGGCGTTCACCGAGGTCAGCGTGCGCGCCAGCAGCAGCTCGACCCAGGAAAACATGAAGCAGAAAAACGCTGTCACACCGATGCCGGAGCCGATCAGCGGAATGAAGATCTTCACGAAGAACTTGGGAAAGCTGTAGCCGTCGATGTAGGCGGTTTCGTCGATTTCCTTCGGCACCCCGGACATGAAGCCTTCAAGGATCCACACCGCCAACGGCACGTTGAACAGGCAGTGCGCCAGCGCTACGGCGATGTGGGTATCGAACAGACCGATCGACGAATACAGCTGGAAGAACGGCAGCAGGAACACCGCCGGCGGTGCCATGCGGTTGGTCAGCAGCCAGAAGAACAGGTGCTTGTCACCGAGAAAGCGGTAGCGCGAAAACGCATACGCCGCCGGCAGCGCCACGGTCAGAGAAATGATCGTGTTCAGACTGACGTAGTACAGCGAGTTGATATAACCGGTGTACCAGCTCGGGTCGGTGAAGATCACCTTGTAGTTCGCCAGCGTGAAATCCTGTGGGAAAAGGGTCAGTCCGCCGAGGATTTCGGTGTTGCTCTTGAACGACATGTTCAGCAGCCAGTAGATCGGCACCAGCAGGAACAGAATGTAGAGCAGCAGGGGAATCAGCTTTCTTTTGCTCATGGCCGGGCCTCAGCGGTTGGCATCGTTGTGGGTCATGGCGGTGTAGAACAGCCAGGACACCAGCAGGATGATCAGGAAGTACACCAGCGAGAATGCCGCCGCCGGCCCCAGGTCGAATTGGCCTACGGCCATCTGGGTCAGGGTCTGACTCAGGAAGGTCGTCGAGTTGCCCGGCCCGCCACCGGTGAGCACGAACGGCTCGGTGTAGATCATGAAGCTGTCCATGAAGCGCAGCATCACCGCGATCAGCAGCACGCTCTTCAACTTGGGCAACTGAATGTGCCGGAACACAGCCCAGGCCGAGGCCCGGTCGATGCGCGCGGCCTGGTAATACACATCGGGAATCGCCCGCAAGCCGGAAAAACACAGCAGCGCCACCAGCGAAGTCCAGTGCCAGACGTCCATCACCAGCACGGTGACCCAGGCGTCCATGGTGTTGGCCGCGTAGTTGTAGCTGATGCCCATGGCGTTGAGGCTCGACCCGAGCAGACCGATGTCGGCGCGGCCGAAAATCTGCCAGATGGTGCCGACTACGTTCCATGGAATCAGCAACGGGATCGCCAGCACGATCAGCACCACCGACGACCAGCGACCCTTGGTCGGCATGGTCAGGGCAATGGCGATCCCGAGGGGGATTTCGATCAGCAGCACACACGCCGAGTAGATGAACTGGCGCAGCAACGAGTCGTGCAGACGCGGATCGAGCAGCACCTGCTTGTACCAGTCGGCACCGACGAAGTAGCGGCTGGACTGGTCGAAAATGTCCTGCACCGAATAGTTGACCACGGTCATCATCGGGATCACGGCACTGAACGCCACCAGCAGGAACACCGGCAACACCAGCCACCACGCCTTGTTGTTCTGCACCTTGTTCATGGCTGTACCTCGCTATCGGTGGCATCCAGCAGAAACTCGTCGGCGTAGACCATCAGCCACTGCGCCGGAAAACTGATGTACGCAGTGCCCTGGGGCACCGGTTTGTCCTCGGCCAGGCGCACTTTCAGCGGTGCGCCGTCCAGATCCAGGGTCATGATCTTGTAGGTGCCGAGGTCTTCGACGTGTACGACCCGCGCCTGCATCGCGTCATCAAACGGCTCGTCCCACACATGGATGAACTCGGGACGGATGCCGACCTTCAGATTTTTCCACTGGCCGTGTTCGATATGGCGCTGCAAGCCGTCGGACAGCGGCAGATGGGTTGAATTGAAACCGACCCCGCCCGGTTGCGGTTGCACTTCGATCAGGTTCATCCCCGGGCTGCCGATGAAATAGCCGACAAAAGTGTGGCTCGGCCGCTCGAACAATTCCCGTGGGGTACCGAACTGGACGATCTGGCCGCCGTACATCACCGCGATCTTGTCGGCAAAAGTCGAAGCCTCCAGCTGATCGTGAGTTACGTAGACCATGGTGATGTTGAACTGCTCGTGGATCTGCTTGAGCTTGCGCCGCAGTTTCCATTTCAGGTGCGGGTCGATCACCGTCAGCGGCTCGTCGAACAGAATCGCCGAGACGTCATCGCGCACCAGGCCACGGCCCATGGAGACTTTCTGTTTTTCGTCGGCGGTGAGGTTGCGCGCCTTTTTGCTCAACAGGTTTTGCAGGTCGAGGACTTCGGCGATTTCCTGCACCTTGCTGTGAACTTTCGCCTCGGCCAGGCCCTGATTGCGCAGGGGAAAGGCCAGGTTGTCGAACACGGTCATGGTGTCGTACACCACCGGGAACTGGAACACCTGGGCGATGTTGCGCTTCTCCGGCGTCAGGTCGTTGACCGCTTTGCCATCGAACAGCACATGGCCCTGGGACGGGCTGAGCAGACCGGAAATGATGTTGAGCAACGTCGACTTGCCGCAGCCCGAAGGGCCGAGCAAGGCATAGGCGCCGCCCTGCTCCCAGATGTGGTCCATCTCGCGGATCGCGTAATCCTCGGGCCCGCTCGGGGCTTTACTGTAGCTGTGGGCGAGGTGCTGCAAACGGATTTCGGCCATCAGGCAACCCTCGCGACGCGCCGGCCCGGTGCCTGCACCAGACGGCCCTGCGCATCGAACACAAACAGTTTATGGGTCGGAATGTAGATGCGGATCGGCGCATCGACGTCGTATTCGTGAACCCCCGGCAAATGCAACACCAGCAGAAAATGCTCGTTGCGCACGTGCAGGAAGGTTTCCGAACCGCTGATTTCCGCCACCTCGACGGTCACCGCCAGTTCCAGGTCGTCGTCGTTGCTCGGCACCAGCGAGATATGACTCGGGCGCACACCAAAACGGAACTCGCCCTCGCCCACTGGCCGCAGATCGACGTTCAGCGGGAAGTGCACGAAGTTGGCGAAACTCACTTCGTTACCGGCGATGCGCCCCGGCATCAGGTTGATCGGCGGCTCGGAGAACAATTCGGCGGCCAGCACCGTTTGTGGCTGGTGGTAGACCTCGGTCGACGGGCCGCTCTGGATCACCCGGCCCTCGTGCAGAATGGTCGTGGTACCGCCCAGCGCCAGCGCTTCGTTGGGTTCGGTGGTGGCATAGATGGCGATGGTGTGGCGCGCCTTGAACAGCTCGCGCATTTCCTGACGCAGCTCTTCGCGCAGCTTGTAATCGAGGTTGACCAGCGGCTCGTCGAACAGAATCAGCTCGGCATCCTTGACCAGCGCCCGCGCCATCGCGGTACGCTGCTGCTGGCCGCCGGACAGTTCCAGCGGATAGCGCTTGAGAAACTTCTCGATGCGCAGCATCTTCGCGGTTTCCTGCACCTTGCTCTGGATCTGTTCGTTGGAGATCCCGGCCTGGCGCAGCGGCGAGGCGATGTTCTCGAACACCGTCATGGTCGGGTAATTGATGAACTGCTGATAGACCATCGACACGTTGCGCAAACGCACCGGGCGCTGGGTGACGTCGACGCCGTTCATCAGGATGCGGCCGCTGTCGGGCTTGTCCAGACCGGCCATCAGGCGCATCAGACTGGTCTTGCCGGACAGCGTGCGTCCGAGCAAAACGTTGAAAGATCCAGGTTCGAATTTCAGGCTCGCATCGTCGATCCAGGTCTGGCCCTCGACGGTACGGCAGACGTGCTCCAGGGTGAGTGACATGGCTCGGCCTTTTTATTATTGGAGTCAAGCGACCTGTCCTGTAGAGCGACATTCGTGCCAGAAACGGCAAGCTGTTGATTTACCGTTAGATTCGCTGAAAGCCACGCAAACCGTGGTTCGTAGCTGAACACAAGTGAACAGTCGCGACTGAACAATTGAACAGTTTGGCGATTGACAATGAACAATAGTGAACAACACTCTATGGATGCTTTTTGCTCGTCGAACGAGCCATAACAAAAACAACAAAGCACCCTTCAGAGACTGCCAATCATGGCCGCAACTGCCCCGCCGCTGTCCCACGACGCCCTCGTCCAGAGTTCCTGGCAACGTTGCCGCGCGTTCGGTCTGGATCACCAAAGCGCCCCGGCCTTTGATCAGTTGCCCGCCGCCGGCATCGCGCATCTGCTCGACAGCCATCACGCGCTGGTGCAGACCACCCACCAGGAAGTCTTGCCCTACTACGAAAACATCCTCAGCAATTCCAACTGCCTGATCATGCTCGCCGACAATCAGGGCCAGGTGCTGACCTCGTGGGGCACGCAACGCTTTATCGAGCCGAGTCTGGCGCGGGGTTTTCAACCGGGAGCGAGTTGGATCGAACGCGCCAGCGGCACCAACGCCATCGGCACGGCGCTGGCCTGCGAGCAGGCGGTGCACATCGAACACGATGAACACTTTCTCAAGGCCAACCGCTTCATGACCGGTTCCGCCGCACCGATTTTCGATGCCGAGCGCAAGGTCATCGCCGTACTCGATGTGTCCAGCGACAGCTACCTGCCGCCCTCGCACACCCTCGGCATGGTCAAGATGATGAGCCAGACCGTGGAAAACCGGCTGATCCTCAACCTGTTCCATGGCCAGCACTTTCAACTGACCTTCAACACCGGGTTGAACAATCTCGACAGCCAGTGGGCCGGGCTGCTGATCTTTGATGAGAGCGGTCAGGTGCTGTCGGCCAACCGTCGGGCCGACAATCTGCTGGGTGTGCGCTTGTCGCGGGTCAGCGTTGAAAGCCTGTTCAAGGTGTCGTTGCTGGAGTTGATCAATCAGCCGGACGGTTTGCCGTTTGCCTTGCAGACTTCCGGGCGCAATCGTTTCCAGTGTTTGTTGAAGCGACCTAAACAGGCGCCGGTTCAGGCGCGGGTCTTCACTGAAACAAGAACCGCCGAACCGAAAGTCGCCGCACCCACGGCCATCAGCCTGAGCACTTTGCACTTCGGCGACAGTCGCGTGGAGAAAGCCGTGCGCCAGGCTGAACGTCTGCTGGAAAAGGACATCCCGCTGCTGATTCACGGCGAAACCGGGGTCGGCAAGGAAGTCTTCGTCAAGGCCCTGCACCATGCCAGCTCCCGCAGCAAACAGGCGTTCATTGCCGTCAACTGCGCAGCGATCCCCGCCGAACTGGTGGAGTCAGAGCTGTTCGGTTACGAGAAAGGTGCGTTCACCGGTGCCAACCAGAAAGGCAGCATCGGCCTGATCCGCAAGGCCGACAAAGGCACGCTGTTCCTCGACGAGATCGGCGACATGCCGCTGCCGACCCAGGCCCGGCTGTTGCGGGTGCTGCAGGAGCGCTGCGTGCAACCGGTGGGCAGCAGCGAGCTGTTCCCGGTGGATCTGCGGATCATCTCCGCCACCAACCGTTCGCTTCGGGAACAGGTGCAACTGGGGCGCTTTCGCGAAGACTTGTACTACCGCATCGGCGGCCTGACTCTCGAATTACCACCGCTTCGCGAGCGCAGCGACAAGCAGGCGCTGTTCAAACGCCTGTGGGAGCAACATCGCGAGCCGTCGCAGTGGGCGGGATTGAGTCGCGAGGTGCTGGACTTGTTTGAACGGCACCCGTGGCCGGGCAATCTGCGTCAGGTCAGCAGCGTGATGCAGGTGGCGCTGGCGATGGCCGAGGAACAACCGATTCGGCCCGAGCATTTGCCGGACGACTTCTTCGTCGATCTGGAGATGGAGCCGGTGGAAGTGGCCGAGCCGTTGGGCATCGACCTGAACGATGCCGAGGCGCTGAACCGAGAGTTGCAACTGGCCGGCGGGAATATTTCCCACCTGGCTCGGCGATTGGGGGTGAGCCGCAATACGCTGTACAAGCGATTGCGGCAGCTTGAAAGCTGAGCGCCCCCATAGCCGGTCAGGCCGAAACGGTCGGCTCAACAGGCGCAGCCGATGCGGCCGCCAACGTCCGCAGGCCCATCAGCACCACGACCATCATCATCAGACCTGCAGCAATCGCGACCGCGAACCCTGCCCGTGCACCAAAAGCATCAATCACCAGCCCCGCCAGCATGCCGCCGAGCGCCACGCCGATGCTGATTCCGGTGGTCATCCACGTCAGGCCTTCGGTCATCCTCGCTGCTGGGATGATGATTGTTCCCAGCTTCATGACCACAACCATGGTCGGCGCGAACGAGATGCCGGCGATAAACAGCATCGCGGTAAGGACATAAACGTCCGGTGAGAAAATCGGCAATACGCCGGTGACTGCCGTGACCAGGATCCCGATAAAGAACTGCTTTTCAATCGCCAGCGAAACACGCAACGCGCCGAAGGTCAGGCCCGCCACCAGCGAGCCGAACGCATAGGCGGCGAGGATGAAGGTGGCGGACGCTGGCCAGCCCTGGGCATTGGCGAACGCTACAACGGCGACATCGATCGATCCGCCAATGGCGCCCATCGCCAGCAGTGCCAGGACAATGGTGCGAACGCCGGGAATCAGCAGGGTCGAACCACTGTTTTTCCGGTTGCCCGCCACGACTTTCGGTTCGGTCTGACGCTGCATGAGAAACGCCGTCACGCCGACGGCCAGCAACCCCACCGCCACCAGCGGCCCGGCTTCCGCGAAAAAACTCACGCTCAAACCGATCGCCAGTGGCGGGCCGATGATGTAGGCCAGTTCGGTGAGAACCGTGTCCAGCGAGAACGCGGTGTGCAGTTGTGGCTTGCCACGAAACAGCTGCGTCCAGCGTGCGCGGATCATGGACGGCATGCTCGGCATCGTCCCCGCCAGTGCCGCCAGCACAAAAAACAGCGCGGCCGGCGCCCTCAGGTGCACGGCAACAATCAGCGCCAGCAACATGACGATGCTGAACGCCGTGACGACGGGCAGCACGCGACTCTGGCCACGCCGATCAACCTGTTTCGAGATGCGCGGGCCGAGCAGCGCATTGGCCAGGGTAAACGTACCGGCGACTGTGCCGGCCAGCCAGTAAACGCCGGTCTGCTGCACCAGCATGGTGATGATGCCGATGCCGATCATTGCCTGGGGCAGTCGGGCAATAGAGCTCGCGAGGATCAGCCCGGTCGCGCCGGGTGTCGATACCAACTCGCGATAGTGATTAGCCATGATTCCTCCCTTCCGGATTCGCCGCTGATGAGCATCCTGCCGCGTGCGCTATCAAGACCTATGCGAATGCCAAAAGCAATCACACATTGTCTGGATCGTTCCCACGTCGAGGCGTCGAACCGTCTGCGTGGGAACGCCTCATTGGACGCTCCGCGTCCGCTTCGGCATGGGACGCGGAGCGTCCCGGGCTGCATTCCCACGCGGAGCGTGGGAACGATCAATGCGAACCGAAAAACAAAAACCCGCACAAGGCGGGTTTTGTTTGTAACAGGCGCAGCAATCAGTCAGCCAGACGCCAGGTCGTGCCGCCCTTGCCGTCTTCCAGCACCACGCCCATGGCGGTGAGCTGGTCGCGGATGCGGTCGGATTCGGCCCAGTCCTTGCCGGCACGTGCCGCCAGACGCGCAGCGATCAGCGCCTCGACTTCGGCTGCATCCACGCGCCCTTCGGCACCAGCTTGCAGGAAGTCGTCGGCTTCGAGCTGCAACACACCCAGCACGCTGGCCAGTTCTTTCAGGCGCGCCGCCAGACCGGCCGCTGCATCGAGATCGCTCTCGCGCAGACGGTTGATCTCACGGACCATCTCGAACAGCACCGCGCAGGCTTCCGGTGTGCCGAAGTCGTCGTTCATCACCGTGGTGAAACGCTCGACGAACGCTTCACCGCCAGCCGGTGCCACGTTCGGCAGGCCTTTCAACGCATGGTAGAAGCGCTCCAGTGCACCCTTGGCGTCCTTGAGGTTGTCTTCCGAGTAGTTGATCGCGCTGCGGTAGTGGCTCGACACCAGCAGGTAACGCACGACTTCCGGGTGGTACTTGTCGAGCACGTCGCGAATGGTGAAGAAGTTGTTCAAGGACTTGGACATCTTCTCGCCATTGATACGGATCATGCCGCAATGCATCCACGCGTTGGCGTAGGTCTTGCCGGTGGCCGCTTCGCTCTGGGCGATTTCGTTTTCGTGGTGCGGGAACTCGAGGTCGCTGCCGCCGCCATGAATGTCGAACGTCTCACCCAGGCAGCAGGTGGACATCACCGAGCACTCGATGTGCCAGCCCGGACGCCCGGCGCCCCACGGCGATTCCCAGCTCGGCTCGCCCGGCTTGACGCCTTTCCACAGCACGAAGTCCAGCGGATCTTCCTTGGCTTCGTCGACCTCGATCCGCGCACCGATGCGCAGGTCTTCGATCTTCTTGCGCGACAGCTTGCCGTAGCCCATGAACTTGCCGACGCGGTAGTACACGTCGCCATTACCCGGGGCGTAGGCGTAACCCTTGTCGATCAGGGTCTGGATCATCGCGTGCATGCCAGGGATGTGATCCGTGGCGCGCGGCTCCATGTCCGGCTTCTGGATGTTCAGGCGCGCTTCGTCTTCGTGCATCGCCGCGATCATGCGCTCGGTCAACGCTTCGAACGACTCGCCGTTCTCGTTGGCCCGGTTGATGATCTTGTCGTCGATGTCGGTGATGTTGCGCACGTAGGTCAGGTCATAACCGCTGAACCGCAACCAGCGGGTCACCAGGTCGAACGCGACCATGCTGCGGCCGTGGCCCAGGTGGCAGTAGTCGTACACGGTCATCCCGCAGACGTACATGCGCACCTTGTTGCCATCCAGCGGCTTGAAGACTTCTTTGCTCTTGGTGAGCGTGTTGTAGATCGTAAGCACGGTGTTTCCTTAAGACTTGATCACTGGCCCCACGAATCGCGCAGGGTCACGGTACGGTTGAATACCGGCTGACCTGGTTTCGAGTCCTTGATATCCGCGACGAAGTAGCCTTCGCGCTCGAACTGGAAACGGTCTTCCGGCTGTGCATTGCCCAGCGAGGGTTCAGCACGACAACCGGTCAGCACTTGCAGTGAGTCAGGGTTGATGTTGTCCAGGAAACTCGCGCTGTCTTCGGCCTTCTCCGGGTTCGGAGAACGGAACAGGCGATCGTACAGACGCACTTCGCACTCGATGCTGGCAGCGGCCGGCACCCAGTGGATCACGCCCTTGACCTTGCGGCCTTCAGGGTTCTTGCCCAAGGTGTCCGGATCGTAGGAGCAACGCAGTTCGACGATGTTGCCGTCGGCGTCCTTGATCGCTTCGTCGGCACGGATCACATAGCTGCCGCGCAGACGCACTTCGCCGTTCGGCTCCAGGCGCTTGTAGCCTTTTGGCGGCTCTTCCATGAAGTCATCGCGGTCGATGTAGATTTCACGGGCGAACGGCAGCTGGCGCACGCCGAGTTCTTCTTTCTGCGGATGACGCGGCAGTTCGAGGTTCTCGACCTGGTCTTCCGGGTAGTTGGTGATCACGACCTTCAACGGACGCAGCACGCACATGGCGCGCGGGGCGTTCGCGTCCAGGTCCTGACGGATGCTGAACTCGAGCATGCCGAAGTCGACCACGCCGTCGGAACGGTTGGTGCCGATCATCTCGCAGAAGTTGCGGATCGACGCCGGGGTGTAGCCACGGCGGCGGAAGCCCGACAGCGTCGACATGCGCGGATCGTCCCAGCCATTGACGTGTTTCTCGTCAACCAGTTGCTTGAGCTTGCGCTTGCTGGTGATGGTGTAGTTGAGGTTCAGACGGCTGAACTCGTACTGACGCGGGTGCGCCGGCACTGGCAGTGCGTCGAGGAACCACTCGTACAGCGGACGATGGCTTTCGAACTCCAGGGTGCAGATCGAGTGGGTGATGCCTTCGATGGCGTCCGACTGACCGTGGGTGAAGTCGTAGTTCGGGTAGATGCACCACTTGTCACCGGTCTGGTGGTGATGGGCGTGGCGGATGCGGTACATGATCGGGTCGCGCAGGTTCATGTTCGGCGAGGCCATGTCGATCTTGGCACGCAGTACGCGGGCACCGTCCGGGAACTCACCGGCGCGCATGCGGGCGAACCAGTCCAGGTTCTCTTCCACCGAACGGTCGCGGAACGGGCTGTTCTTGCCCGGCTCGGTCAGGCTGCCGCGGTATTCCCTGGCTTGCTCGGGCGTCAGGTCGTCGACGTAGGCCTTGCCGGCCTTGATCAGCTCGACGGCCCAGTCGTGCAACTGGTCGAAATATTGCGAGGCGTAGCGCACTTCGCCGGACCATTCGAAGCCCAGCCATTTGACGTCGCTTTCGATCGCGTCGATGTATTCCTGGTCTTCCTTGGCCGGGTTGGTGTCGTCGAAACGCAGGTGAGTGACGCCGCCGAACTCCTGGGCCAGGCCGAAGTTCACACAGATCGACTTGGCGTGGCCGATGTGCAGGTAGCCGTTGGGCTCAGGCGGGAAACGGGTGACGATCTGCGTGTGCTTACCCGAGTCCAGGTCCGCCTGGATGATCGGGCGCAGGAAATTGACCGGCGTAACGGGGCCGGTCTTGGAATTCGAGGTAGGGTCGACAGTGGGCTTGCTCATAGGATCCTTGAACGTACAGTGCGCGGCCGGGACACGGGCCTGACAAAACAAAGCGGCTATCATAGCCGATGCTGTCAAGCCCCTGACAGAGCAGGGCTTAAAAGGAATGCATTTAATCGCCGGGTTTTGAAAAACAGCCTCGAAATTCGCGCCTGTCACGCTAAACTGCGCACCTTGGCCCTCACGGGCTGAACCGGTACGGGGCCCAAATGTCCCAATACCCACGAATTCCTTATAAAGAGCATCGATCATGACTCAAGTTAAATTGACCACCAACTTCGGTGACATCGTCATCGAACTGAACGCTGAAAAGGCGCCTCTCACCACCGCCAACTTCATCGAATACGTCAAGAAAGGTCACTACGAGAACGTCGTGTTCCACCGCGTAATCAAAGGCTTCATGATCCAGGGCGGCGGTTTCGAGCCAGGCATGAAAGAAAAGAAAGACAAGAGCCCGAGCATCCAGAACGAAGCCGACAACGGTCTGAAGAACGACAAGTACACCATCGCCATGGCCCGTACCATGGACCCGCATTCTGCTTCGGCGCAGTTCTTCATCAACGCCTCCGACAACAGCTTCCTGAACCACACCGCCAAGACCGCTCAGGGCTGGGGTTATGCCGTGTTCGGTAAAGTGGTTTCGGGCACCGACGTTGTCGACAAGATCGAAGGCGTTTCCACCACGTCCAAGGCAGGCCACCAGGACGTACCCGCAGACGACGTGATCATCGAGAAAGCCGAGATCATCGAAGCGTGATATTGCTGATTTCAGACTTGCATCTGGAGGAGGAGCGCCCGGACATTACCCGGGCGTTTCTGGATTTGCTCGCCGGACGCGCCCGCTCGGCGAGTGCGTTGTACATTCTGGGCGACTTCTTCGAAGCGTGGATTGGCGACGACGCCATGACGCCCTTCCAGCGTTCCATCTGCCAGGCCCTGCGCGAACTCAGCGACAGCGGCACGGCGATATTTCTGATGCACGGCAATCGCGACTTCATGCTCGGCAAGGCCTTCTGCAAGCAGGCCGGCTGCACGCTGTTGAAGGACCCGAGTGTCGTGCAGTTTTACGGCGAGCCCGTATTGCTGATGCACGGCGACAGCCTGTGCACCCGCGACGAAGCCTATATGAAGCTGCGCCGCTACCTGCGCAATCCGCTGAGCCTGTTCATCCTGCGCAACCTGCCCTTGCGCACCCGGCACAAGCTCGCGCGCAAGCTGCGCAGCGAAAGCCGGGCGCAGACGCGGATGAAGGCCAATGACATCGTCGATGTCACGCCGGAGGAAATTCCGCGGATCATGCAGGAATACGGGGTGAAAACCCTGGTTCACGGGCACACCCATCGCCCGGCGATCCACAAGTTGCAGATCGGCGATCAGGCGGCGAAGCGGATTGTGCTGGGGGATTGGGATCGTCAGGGTTGGGCGTTGCAGGTGGATGAGAACGGGTTTGCGTTGGCGCCATTCGACTTCGCACCGCCGCCAGCACTGCCCGCCCCCGCCACCCTCTGATCGTTCCCACGCTCTGCGTGGGAATGCCTCAATGGACGCTCCGCGTCCGCTTCGGCATGGGACGCGGAGCGTCCCGGGCTGCATTCCCACGCAGACGGTTCGACGCCTCGACGTGAGAACGATCTTGCGGGATCCCGGACTTAGTGACCGCTGGCCGCCGGGCCTGCCTTGGCAGCGAATGGCGGCTTCGCCAGCCACACAATCAGAATCAAACCCATGAACCCCCAGCCCAGCAACGTGAAGTAATCCACGGTGGAGAGCATGTACGCCTGACTGGTGAGGATCTGATCCATCTGCGCATAGGCCGATTGGCTCGCGCCACCCAGCGAATGCAAGGTCTCGCGAGTCGCTGGCTCATAGGTGCTGATGCTCTCGCTCATATAGGCATGATGCTGATCCGCCCGGCGAATCCAGATCCACGTCGTCAACGACGCCGCAAAACTGCCGCCCAATGTCCGCAGGAACGTCGCCAGACCCGCACCATCGGCAATCTGGCTCGGCGGCAAGTCCGACATCAGAATGCTCAGGGTCGGCATGAAAAACAGCGCCACCCCAATCCCCATGAACAACTGCACCAGAGCGATGTGCTGGAAGTCCACCTCGTTGGTGAACTCCGCACGCATGAAGCAGCTCAGGCCGATCGCCAGGAACGCCAGCCCCGCCAGCAGACGCAGGTCGAACTTGTGCGCGTACTTGCCGACAAACGGTGACAGCAACACCGGCAGAATGCCGATCGGTGCCACCGCCAGCCCGGCCCAGGTCGCGGTGTAACCCATCTGGGTCTGCAACCACTGCGGCAGGATCAGGTTGATGCCGAAGAACCCGGCGTAACCCAACACCAGCACCAGCGTGCCGATGCGGAAGTTGCGATAGGCGAACAGCCGCAGGTTGACCACCGGATGCTGGTCGGTCATTTCCCAGATCACGAACACCGCCAGCGCGATCACCGAAATCGCCGCGCCGATGATGATGAAGTTCGACTCGAACCAGTCCAGGTCATTGCCCTTGTCGAGGATCACCTGCAACGCGCCCACGCCGATGATCAGCGTGATCAGCCCGACGTAATCCATCGGCTGATGGCTGGTGACCACCGGGCGTTTGGCCAGCTGCTGGCGCACCACCATCACCGCGAAGATCCCGATCGGCACGTTGATGAAGAAAATCCACGGCCAGCTGTAACTGTCGGTGATCCAGCCGCCGAGGATCGGCCCGGCAATCGGCGCCACCACCGTGACCATCGCCAGCAATGCGAGGGCCATGCCCCGCCTCGCCGGTGGATAGACCGCGATCAGCAGTGTCTGGGTCATCGGGTACAACGGCCCGGCCACCAGGCCTTGCAGCACGCGGAAGCCGATCAGTTCCGGCATCGACGTGGAAATACCGCAGAGGAACGAAGCCAGCACAAACAGGATGGTCGCCCACAGAAACAGCTTCACCTCGCCGAAGCGACGGCTCAGCCAGCCGGTGAGAGGCAGCGCAATGGCGTTGCTCACGGCGAACGAGGTGATGACCCAGGTGCCCTGCTCCGAACTCACGCCGAGGTTGCCGGAAATGGTCGGCAACGCCACGTTGGCGATGGTGGTGTCGAGCACCTGCATGAAGGTCGCCAGCGACAGGCCGATGGTGCTGAGCAACAGGCTGGGCGGCGTGAAAGAGGCGTTATTGCTCATCGCGAATCCTATGAAGCCGGGTTGGCGCCGTGTCTGTTACGGACACAGCTGCCCTTTGTGGGAGCAAGCCCGCTCCCACAGGGGGAAAGAGATCAGCGTTGCGCAGTCTTGCTGACCGCCGCGCTGTTGTCGTGGATCAACTGGGTGATCATCGCGTCGGCTTCGGCCAGTTGGCGGTCGTAGACGTTGGTGCTGAACGAGGCCTTTTGCGGCGGCTGCTGGGCCAGTACCGGGCCGCTCTGGTCGTGCAGATTGACCTCGACATTGGTCGACAGACCGACGCGCAGCGGGTGCTTGGCCAGTTCTTCGGCGTTGACGTGAATCCGTACCGGCACACGCTGCACGATCTTGATCCAGTTACCGGTGGCGTTCTGCGCCGGCAACAGGGCGAACGCGCTGCCGGTGCCCGCGCCGAGACTGTCGATGGTGCCGCTGAACTTCACGTCGCTGCCATAGATGTCCGACTCGATCTCCACCGGTTGGCCGATGCGCATGTCACGCAGCTGGGTTTCCTTGAAGTTGGCATCGATCCACAGCTGATCCAGCGGGATCACCGCCATCAACGCAGTGCCCGGCTGCACACGCTGGCCAAGTTGCACGGTGCGTTTGGCGACGTAACCGGTGACCGGTGCGATCAAGGTGCTGCGAGCATTGGTCAGGTAGGCCTGGCGCAGTTGCGCGGCGGCGGCCATCACGTCCGGGTGCGAGGAGACCACGGTGTCATCGACCAGCGCGCTGGTGGTTTTCAGCTGCTGTTTGGCATTGGCCAGGGCGTTTTGCGCCGAGGTCAGGTCATCGCGAGCGTGGGACAGTTCTTCCTGGGAAATCGCCCCGCCGGCCGCGAGGTTTTTCCGGCGGTTGAAGTTGTCCTGGGCTTTTTGCACTTCGGCCTGTTGCGCATTGACCTGGGCCTTCATGCCGTCGACGTTACTGTACAGACCGCGCACCTGACGCACGGTGCGGGCCAGATTGGCCTTGGCACTTTGCAGGCCGACTTCGGCGTCGTTCGGGTCGAAGTTGATCAGCACCTGGCCTTCATGCACCAGATCGCCATCGTCGGCACCGATGCTGACCACGGTGCCGGTCACCAGCGGGGTGATTTCCACCACGTTGCCGTTGACGTAGGCGTCGTCGGTGCTTTCGCTCCAGCGTCCGATGAATTCGTGATACGCCCAGACGCCGGCACCGGCGAGGGCAACCACAACGGCCAGCACCAGCAGCATCACCTTGCGTTTGCGCGGATTGCCAGTGTCCTGGGCGTTGTCTTGAGCTTGTGTGTTTTCGGCAGTGGCCATGACAAGTACCTTGAATTAGTTGTGCGGCGTGGCTGGGGTGGCGTTGGCTGCGGTCAGGATTTGCCCCTGGAAGCCGCCGCCCAGCGCTTGCATCAGTTGAATCGACAGGTCGATCTGCTCGGCATTCAGGTTGGCCAGCTGACGCTGGGCCTGCAGCAATTGCTGCTCGATGCTGAGCACGTCCAGGTAGTTGCCGATGCCGGAACCGTAACGCTGGACGACGGTGTTGTAAGAGTCCTGGGCAATCTCGGTCGCGTGCTGCTGGGCGCCGATCTGCCGGCCGATGTCACGCAGCTGGTTGATCGTGTCGCTGACATCGCCCAGGGCTTTCACCAGGCTTTTGTTGTACTGCGCCACGGCGAGGTCGTAATCGGCGTCGCGGGCATCGAGATTGGCGCGCAGGCGTCCACCATCGAAGATCGGCACCGAAATCGTCGGGGCAATGTTGAAGAAGCGGCTGGCGGAGCCGAACATCGCGTCCCCCAACAAGGATTCGGCACCGGCCGAAGCCGACAGGTTCAAGTTCGGATAGAAGCGGGTCTTGGCCGAATCGATGTCCTTGCTCGCCGCCTCGACACGCCAGCGCGCGGCGACCAGATCCGGGCGACGACCCAGCAGTTCGGCCGGCAGCACCGATGGCAATGCCACGGCGCTGGCTTGCAGGACTTTCGGCCGAGCGATTTCGTTACCGCGATCCGGGCCTTTGCCGAGCAGCACGGCCAGGGCGATTTTTGCGCTGTTCAGGCGTTTTTCGGCGTCGATCAGGCTGGCTTCGGAGCTGGCTTCCAGACTTTGGGTCTGCTGGAACTGGTACTGGCTGTCGATCCCCGAGCTCAAACGACGCTGGCTCAGGTCGAGCATCTGTTTGGTGCGCTTCAAATCTTCGTTGGCCAGGTCATAGACGATGTGCGCCTGACCCAGATCGCTGTAGGCCCGAGCCACGTCGGCGGCGAGGGTCAGTTGCGCGGCCTGACGGTCAACTTCGGCGGCACGGGCCTGACCGAGTGCGGCTTCCCAGGCGTCAC
Organism: Pseudomonas sp. GW456-12-1-14-TSB6; assembly: GCF_059424205.1. Lineage (NCBI taxonomy): Bacteria > Pseudomonadati > Pseudomonadota > Gammaproteobacteria > Pseudomonadales > Pseudomonadaceae > Pseudomonas > Pseudomonas sp. GW456-12-1-14-TSB6. The sequence continues at coordinate 115,798 of NZ_JBWKZE010000013.1, read as the reverse complement.
GCTGGCCGCCCCAGAGGTCGAAGTTGTAATTGAAACCGGCGCTGATGTTGCGCACGGTGGAGTAAGCCCCACCCTGCCCCAGCGGATCCTGATCCCGGGCCAGACGCGAACGGCTGATGCCGGCGCTGGCGTCGAGGGTCGGATAACGCTCGGCATCGGCGGCATACGCGGCGGCGCTGGCCTGATGGGCGCGGGCGTCGGCGATCTGCATGTCCGGGCTGTCTTTCAGGGCTTCGCGAATCAGGCCGTCGAGCTGCGGATCGCCGAGGCTGGTCCACCAGTCGCTCTTCGGCCAGGCGGCCTGGGACAGGGTCACGCCGTTGAGCGATTGCCCGGCTTTCAGGGTTTTCGCATCGAGACTCGCGCCCTGGGTATCGAGGCCACTGTAGTTGGCGCAACCGGCGAGGATCATCGCCGACAGCACCAGTGTCAGGCTGCTGCGCAAGGTTTTACCGCTCATTGTGTTCACCTAACCGCTGGATGGTGATGGGGTCACCGGCTGCCAGCAAAATTTTCTTGAGGATGTATTCCAGGGTTTTCAACTCGTCCGGGGTCACGGCGCCGGCCAGTTCGTTCATGGCATCGGCACCGATGTGCGGCAGGCGATCGGCCAGTTGCTGGCCCTGCTCGGTGAGTTTGAGTTGCACCTGACGGCGATCGCCTTCGCTGCGTTGGCGAACCAGAAAACCTTTCTGCTCCAGACGATCGAGCATGCGGGTCATCGAACCGCTGTCCAGCGACAGGTGCCGGCACAGCTCGGCCGGGGTGTCGACGCCGAACTGGGCCATGATGATCAACACCTTGAACTGCGCGGCGGTGATGCCGTGGGGTTCCATGTGGGTGTCGATGATCTTGTCCTTGAGTAAAGCGGCACGGCCGAGCAACAGGCCGAGATGGCAATGCTGGAATTCGTCAGGGGTGAAATGCTTCATGTGCTCACCTAATAACTGCCTAGGCAGTGAATGTATGTCAAGATGTTACTGCCTAGGCAGCGAATGTCAACGTAATAGTTAGGGGGCTTGCTAATCAGATGACCAGTGGCTTTGGTTTGGGCGATGGGTAGGCGTTGGAAAGCGTTGCCTGTAGGAGTGAGCCTGCTCGCGATGAGGCCATCAGCCGCACCGTTGATGGTGAATGAAAGGACGCCATCGCGAGCAGGCTTACCCCTACAGGGGAGCGCATTCCGATGTGAAGAGCGCCGGTGCTTTCTAGGAATCGCCTGATGTCCAGCTTTGAGTGTCGCGGCTAACGTACGCCGCTCATTGGCCGATACGTAAAGCCCTCTTCATGAAGCGTTTCCAACCGCAGCGCCCTACCCCGATCACGAAATTGATTCACACGCTGTGCCTGACGCTGCTCTTCGCGTCCAGCTACGCGGGCGCGGCTAATTGCTCGTTCTACCCAAACCATCATCAAACAACTCTCACTATGCAAGTACCCGCTACACTTTCTATTCCTCGTGACACACCTAACGGCACCCTAATATATGAAAGTCCGCCAATCACACTCGGCCCTACGCCCAGCTCATATAAATGCACTAACGAGTTTTCATATGGTGTTTTGAACAACGTCGGCGTGTCTAAATCGGGCGACCTTGTTTACGCGATAGGAACCACTGGACTTGCATGGCAGTGGTCTTTCAAAGACAACGTAACCATACCCATTTATCCGGGCATTCGGCGAGAAGCGGGTGGATACGGATGGGACACCACAAGACACGTGCTACGACTATTCAAAATAGCGGATGTAATCGGTGTACAGAAAATCCCGGCAGGTACACTTGGGGTTTTCCATGCAGACGGTGTATCACCAATGACAATGGCGACCAACGGCGTAACGATCGTACCTCAATCCTGTGAAACGCCTGATATCCAGGTAGAGATGGGATCACACGACATCAGTATATTCGCCAATAACGGAGCCTATTCTGAACCGGTCAAATTCGACATAAGCCTCAACAACTGTCCATCAGGCATTAATAAAGTAACTTATACACTCAAGCCTACTTCAACTTCTCCCTCGCAAAATTCAACGAGGGGCATCGTAAAGCTGAGTGCAGATTCGACTGCTGAGGGTTTGGCCTTGCAAATACTCAACACGGATGGAACGCCTTTGGTTTTACATCAAAGCTATGTGTTCGCGGACTATCCCACTGCGGGAGGCAACTTGAAAATCCCCCTGAGCGCCCGATACTTTCGCATTGCTGAAACAGCTGGCAATGGCGGGTTTGACAAGGGCATGCGCGCCGGATCAGCCAACGCAACGATTGCCTTTGTCATGAGTTACCTGTGAATCCATTAACGCGTTGCCACAGCCGATTGTTCGCCCCCCCTCTTTAGGAATCGTCTGATTTTCGTCGTGCCCGGCCCGCCCTACTGTGCCGGGATGCGCTTGAAGAACTACCTCCATCAGATCAGCCCGGTGCTGTCCACGCCCCACGCGGCGCGACGCTTGTTGCGCATTTTCGCGCTGGTGTTGCTGGTGGGCATTCTCGGCGGCGTGTACAGCTTCCTGCTGTTCACCTTCAACAGTGAGATTTCCCAGCGGCGCAGCTACATGAGCAGCGCCATCGCCGAGGCGCATACGTTTTTCACCACCCGTGAAGCGCTGCTCGAAAGCCTGAGTCTGTCGGCGACCCGTCAGACCGCGCTGAGCGCGCCGCTATCCGAAGAGGAGATCCGTCTGCTGCTCGGACAAACACCGGGCAAGCAGTGGAGCATCTGGCTGACCCAGCGCATGCGCGACTATCTGCAAGCGCGCAAATTGAATCTGCTGTACGTCAGCAGCGGCGCCGAAGCCCAGGTCTGGCGCTTGTACAACACGACGCCCATGGCCGACGACTTTCCGCACGAGATGCTTGATCGCCTGGAAACCCTCAAGCGCGGCAACAACAGTGCCTTGAAAGAAATCTGGCTGACCCACAACTGGCAAGGGCACTCGCAGCTGTACATCTTCATTCGTCTGGATGAACGCGATCTGGAGTCCGGTTGGCTCGGCCTGGAAATGGACGACCGTGAAGTGGCCACTGCCTTGAGCGACCACAGCGCCGGCGAGTTCACCATGTTCAATTCTCAGGGCATGCCGTTATTCAGCAACAGCCACAAACCGCCGCCCGGGCAGAATCTGCCGCTGCTGCGCCAGCAGGATTTCTTCGGTTTCGTCGGAGAAGGCTGGCTGCCCGAGCAACTGGTATTGCGCAAACAACTTAAATCGTCGGATTGGCAGCTGACCTACTCCATCGACTTGCTAGCGGTGTTGTGGGCCCTGTGGCCGCAAATGCTCGGCGCGCTGGCGTTCTGTCAGGCGAGTATCAGTCTGGTGTGGCTGTTGATCCGGCGCCTGGAGCATCGCTTCATCACCCCGACCCTGCACCGGATTCAGGCGCTGGTGGAAAGCGAGTTGTTCAGCCGCGATGTGATCCAGACCGCTCCGGTGGCGCTCTGTGTGTTACGGCGCAGCGACGCTCAGGTGGTACTGGAAAACACGCTCGCGCAGCAATGGCTGGGCGCGTGCAGAGAGCAACTGGGTCGCGGCTGGATCCGCGCGGCATTTGCTGAACACGCGCCGTGCCTGACCGACTATTTCGAGACCGCCGACGGTCGCCACCTGTACCTGAGTTGCGCGCGGACCCGCTACAAGGGCGAAGACGTGTTGTTTTGCGCCTTCAGCGACATCAGCGCGCGCCGGCAAATCGAAGCGGCGCTGGAGCAGGCGCGGCAGTCGGCCGATGCTGCCAACGAAGCGAAAACCCTGTTTCTGGCGACCATGAGCCATGAAATCCGCACCCCGCTTTATGGCGTGCTCGGCACTCTCGAACTGCTCGCTCGCACTCAGCTCGACACTCAGCAGAAAAGCTACTTGCGCGCGATCGAAGGCTCGTCCGCGACCCTTCTGCAATTGATCTGCGACGTGCTCGACGTGTCGAAAATTGAGGCCGGGCAACTGGCGCTGGAACTCAGTGACTTTTCCATCGTTGCCCTGGCCCAAGAGGTTGTGCAGGGCTACGCGGCGGCGGCGCAGAGCAAAGGTTTGCAGCTCTATGCCTGCTTCGATCCGCAGCTGCCCGACAGCCTGATCGGCGACATCAGTCGTGTCCGGCAGATCCTCAACAATCTGCTGAGCAATGCGGTCAAGTTCACCGATTCCGGACGCGTGGTGCTGCGGGTCAACGTGCTGTCCCGCGAAGGCGAGCGCGTCTGCGTGCAATGGCAGGTATCGGACACCGGGCGCGGCATTGCCCACGATGATCAGACATTTATTTTCGAGCCGTTTTACCAGACCCAAGGCAACAGCCACGTCGTTGCGGGCACTGGGCTGGGCCTGCCGATCTGTCTGCGGCTGACGAATTTGATGAACGGCACCCTGCAGATGGTCAGCGAACCGGGGCTGGGCAGCAGTTTTTCCCTGACCTTGCCGCTTGAGCAGCGCACGGGCAACACGCCGCCTGAAACACAACCGAAACTGGCGGGCGACATCGTTTATTTGGTGTCGCCAGTACGCGAACTGGCCGACAGCCTCGCTGGCTGGCTGCGCCGCTGGGGCGCCCGCCCGCACGTCGGCGCGCCGGCCAGTCACGCGCCTGCCGACGGCGGCGTATTGCTTGAGCTGTATCCGGTGCCGATGGATCAGCACAGCGAACTGCGCTGGTCAGGGCCACGCGTGCTGGCCAGCGGCGCGGGCGCCTGTGAGCCGCAATGCACAGTCGACGGCTGGATAGCGAATCTGAACGATCTGGCCGCGATCCGCCAGGCTGTGTGCCAAGCTCAGGGCGGCGCCGTTATCGAGCATCAGCAGACACAGACCCAGGCGTTGGCGCCGCTGCAGCTGCACATTCTCGTCGCCGAAGACAATGCCATCAACCAATTGATTCTGCGCGACCAGCTGCAAGAACTCGGCTGCACGGTGGCGCTGGCCAGCGATGGCGAAGAGGCCTTGTCGCTATGGCAGGCCAACACCTTCGATGTCGTGCTCAGCGACGTCAACATGCCGCGCCTCAACGGTTATGAACTGGCCAAGGCCCTGCGCAGACTGGGCTGCACCACGCCGATCATCGGCGCCACCGCCAACGCCCTGCGCGGCGAAGAGGCGCTGTGTCTGGCCGCCGGCATGAATCACTGCCTGATCAAACCTTTTACGCTAAGAGCCTTGTCGATCGTCCTGGCTCCCTACCACCGAGTCGCCCATGAAGTCCCCTAGCCTGCTGATTGTCGAAGATCACCCGTTCCAGCATCTGTACTTGCAGAACCTGTTCAACGAGTTGGGCGTCTTCGATCTGGAGTTTGCCAGGGACGGCGAAGAAGCCTTGCGGCGCCTGAAAAACCGCGAGTTCGACCTGGTGCTCACCGACCTGCTGATGCCGGGCATGGATGGCGTGCAGTTCATTCAGGGCCTGGCCGCGCAGCCCTCCCGCCCGGCACTGGCGATCATGAGCGCCGCCTCACGGCGCATGCTTATGGGCGCGAGCCTGGTGGCGAGCAATCTGCAGGTCAAAGTCATCGGGCTGATTTCCAAACCGGTCAACAGCGCCGCCCTGCGTTGCCTGATCGACCAGTTGCAGGCGCTGCGTCAGGACGTGCCGATCGCCACGCAGGCTGGCATCGACCGCCAGAGCCTTGTACGGGCGTTGGATAACGGTGAGCTGCAAGCCTGGTTTCAACCAAAAAAGGCGTTGGACAATGGTCGCATCGTCGCCGCCGAAGCACTGGTACGCTGGGCTCACCCGGAACACGGCACGTTGTTGCCGGGAGTTTTTCTACCGGCGCTGATCGCCTGCGATCTCGAAGAGCACCTGCTCTGGCGGGTACTGGAACAGGCAATGGCCGCCCAAGCGGTATGGCGCCAGCAGGGCTATGACATTCCGGTGTCGATCAACCTGCCGACGCACCTGCTCAACAGCCACGACCTGCCGGATCGCATCCTCGCTTTTGTCCTGCACCACGACGGGCTGCCGGCGCGGATCTGTTTCGAGCTGATGGAGTGCTCGGTGCCCGATGACATCAGCAACTTCTACGCCGGTGCCTGCCGCTTGAGGATCAAGGGTTTCGGCCTGTCACAGGATGATTTCGGCAAGGGCTACAGTTCCTACATGAACCTGGTCTCGGCCCCTTTCACCGAACTGAAAATCGACCGCGCGCTGGTACAGGGTTGCAACCGCAACGCCGAACTGGCGCAGGCGCTGACCAGCATTGTCACGTTGGGCCGGCAACTGGGTCTGACGGTGGTCGCCGAAGGCGTGGAAACCGCGCAGGAACTTGCTCTGTTGCGTAAAATCGACTGCACTCAGGTTCAGGGTTTCCTGATCTCCCACGCCGTGTCTTCGGAACAGTTCCAGCAGTTGCTCTGTCATGACGGACCGGCGAATGTCTGGTGATCTGCAGCTCGCGGCGGACGACCACCACTTGCCATCGAGGTCAGCCGTGTTCAAACGCTTACCCAATTTTATCGACCGAGCGTATTGATGCCGCACCCCAATGCCCTGCTGGAAAAACTTGCCAACAGCTCGCAGCGCCTAAACAAGGGCTTACTGATCCTCGGCGCGCTTGCGCTGCTGTTGCTGGGTATCAGTTATCTGGGCGTGCAGCGCATGGTGGAAGAACAGCGCGATACCCTGCAGTTCCACTTCGCCCGACTGATGGAAAACATTCGCGAGCAGGAGGCCTTTCTCGACGCGATCTCTAGGGCCAGCGCCAAGGGTGTGTACTTTGCCGAGGCTGTGACGCCGCCTGTTGTCCAAAAGCTTTTGCCCGAAGAAGGGCCGAACATTTACGAAGGCCGTGGGCTGCCGTTTTCGCTGCCGTTCAGCGTAAAGATCGATCCGGAGCGAATCGCCCCCAGCCAACACCCCAAGGTGTTTGTCCTCGGCAGCTATCTGGCAGCTTACTACAGCGCCTTCTGGGCAGCCTCGCATTACCAGTCTCCGCAGGTGATCCTGCTCAACGGGCCGGACAATTACGATATCGCCGTGCCTGCCACCGGCCGTTTGCGCGGCGCCGGGCCAACGCAGGTCGGCCGGTTCGTCGAACTCATGACCCAAATGAACATGCAGCGCCACGCACAGACTTCAGAGCAAGTGCACTGGGCTCCCTACCCGTTCGAGCAGGAAAACGATGGCACCCCGAGCCTGCTGGCTTACGTGCGGATCAACCTGAGTAAACCGACGCTGAGGATTGAGGGGGCGAACTCCTGGGTGCTGCTCGGCTCGCTGTTGAAACTGTCCCAGGTCAACAATATCGAGCGTTTGATGGAGTGGTCGATCTACGACGATTTCACCCTGATCACGCCCAACGGCACAGCGTTGATCGGTGCGCTCAAGCCAGACCAAGTGCTCGATGACGGCGCGAACCTGACCCGCGACGGCCTGGTGTTCAAGCTGACCAGCCCCGGCGACCAACGCTGGACGGCGATCTATGTGATCAGCGTGCAGAGTTTTCTCGATTACGCGCTGTGGCCACTGCTATGCCTGCTGGCACTGGTGCTGGCGCTGCTTGGCAGTGGCCGCGCGCTCAATCGCTGGTACACCCAACGCGTTATCCTCCCCGCGCAAACTGCCCACGCCAGCATCGCCGAAAGCGAAGCCTTCAGCCGTGCGGTCATCGACACCGCGCCGACTGGCCTGTGCGTGATCAGCCGCCGCGATCATCAGGTGTTGCTGGAAAACCAGCTCGCCCAGCAATGGCACGACACTGGCGAACTGATCAGCCTGCTTGACCAGCAGGCAGCGACTGGCCATGGTCATGCCGAACTGGAGATAGACAGCCGGCATTTGCATGTCGCTTTCGTCGCCACTCGTTATCAGGGTCAGGATGCCTGGCTGTGTGCGCTGCACGACGTCACCCGACATGTGGAAGACGCCGCGGCACTGGAAGTCGCGCGTCAGGCCGCCGACTCGGCCAATCAGGCCAAGAGCCGGTTTCTGGCGACGATGAGTCATGAAATCCGTACGCCGCTGTATGGCGTGCTCGGCACTCTGGAGCTGCTCGGCCTGACCGCCCTCGCCCCACGCCAACAGGATTATCTGGAGACCATTCAGCGCTCGTCGGCCAGTCTGTTCAAGTTGATCAGCGATGTGCTGGATGTGTCGAAGATTGAGGCCGGGCAGATGAACCTCGAGCTTCAGCCGTTCTGCCCGCTGGAACTGACCGAAGACGTGGTGCGCAGCTACGCCGCTTTTGCCCGCGGCAAAGGGTTGCAATTGTATGCCTGCATTGATGCAGCACTGCCGGATCACTTGCTCGGTGATGCGCAGCGTATTCGCCAGATCCTCAACAACCTGCTTAGCAACGCGATCAAGTTCACCGATAACGGCCGTGTGGTCGTGCGTGTTCGTGTGCTGCAAAACTCAAGCGGTCGAGCCCGGGTGCAGTGGCAGGTCAGCGACTCGGGCGTGGGCATTTCCCAGGCGCAGCAACAGCAATTGTTCGACCCTTTCTACCAAGTCAACGAAGCCGACAGTCATGCCGGCGCGGGTCTCGGTCTGGCCATTTGCAAATGGCTGTGCGAGTTGATGCACGGCGAGTTGAACGTGGTCAGTGAACCGGGACTAGGCAGCTGCTTCAACTTGCAACTGATGCTCGATTGCGCACCGGGCAGCCTCGCCGATTGCCCGGCGATCGGCGCCGACAGCCCCGCCGTCTACGTGCGTGCGCCAGTCGCTGAACTGGCGCAACATCTGATGGCGTGGCTGAACCGCTTTGGCCTCGACTGTCGACTGGTGACCAACGAGCTGCCGCCGCCTTCGGCGCTGCTGGTCGATCTTGCACCACTGGCCAGCGCTACAGCTTTCGCTGGCCGGCGAATCGTCGCCATTGCCGCTGGCCCCAACCCGGCGCAGGTGAGCGGCAATGACTGGCAGGTCGATGCCGACGACGTGCGCGCGATCGGCTGGGCGATTGCCCTCGCCGTGCACGGCGCCGGTCAGCAGCGCACGCCGTCGCGGCAGGCAAACACCCGAGCGCTGAATCTGCGCGTGCTGGTGGCCGAGGACAATGCGATCAACGCGGCGATCATCAAGGAACAACTGGAGGCGCTGGGCTGCTCGGTGGTTGTCGCAACCAATGGCGAACAGGCTCTGGCGCACTGGGCACCGGGGCGCTTCGACTTGCTGCTGACCGACGTCAACATGCCGGTCATGAACGGTTATCAACTGGCCGCAGCACTGCGCGAGCAGGATGCGACATTGCCGATCATCGGCGTCACTGCCAATGCCTTGCGCGAAGAAGGCGAGCGCTGCGCCGCCGTCGGCATGAACGCGTGGATGGTCAAACCGCTGAACCTGGCGACGCTGCGTGCGCAACTGCAAAGCCACTGCCATATCGCTGTCGCGCCGGTCGCCGATACCCCGCCGACGCTCTCGCCGAAAATGCGCGAGCTGTTTGTCGTAACCCTGCGCCGCGACATTCACACCACCCTCAACGCGCTCGACGCAGCCGATGCCGACAGCGTCGCGCGGCAACTGCACAGCATGGCCGGGGCACTGGGCGCGGTGCAGATCCCGGCCCTGGCCAGCGCATTCGTCGAACTGGAATGTCGCCTGACCGGCATGGCCGTCACCCCGGCGCTGGGCGGTGAGGTGCGTCAACAACTGGCGCGCCTGAGCGACCTGCTCGATGCCTTTGAATAATTTCACTCTGGATAAAGCACCCATGGAAACCTTCAACGTTGTCATCGCCGATGATCATCCCATCGTCCTGCTGGGGGTGCGGGAACTGGTCGAGCGTGACCACCACTTCAGCGTAATCGGCGAAGCCGTTTGCCCCGATGAGTTAATCGATTTGCTGAAGACCCAGCCGGTGGATCTGTTGATCACCGATTTCAACATGCCCGGTGACTCGCGTTACGGTGACGGACTGAAGCTGGTGGAATACGTGACCCGGCATTTCCCCCAGGTGCGGGTGCTGGTCCTGACCATGATTTCCAATCCGTTGATCCTGGCCCGTCTGCAGGAACTGGGTGTACTGGCGGTGATTCAGAAAAGCCAGTTGCACGTTGAAATAGAAGTGGCGCTCAAAGCCATTGCCAAAGGCCATACGGTTCGCAGCAAACAACCCGCGCCCACTTCGGTGCTGGACAACAGCGCGGACCTGGATGAACGCTTTGCCCGCTTGTCGCCCAGAGAACATGAAATCCTGCGGTTGTTTGTGCAAGGACAAGGCGTCAATGAAATAGCCCGAGGACTTAACCGAAGTGCCAAAACAGTCAGTACACAGAAAGTTTCAGCCATGCGAAAACTTGAAGTAAACAGCGATCAGGAGTTAATGACTTATTGCATCGAGCGCAACTTGTTCAACTAGACAATTGCGCACTTCAGCATGACTTGCCGCGCATCTAGGAATCGTCTGATGTTCCAGCGCAAGTACGCGATTTATTGTGTTGCTTTAACCCCACCAATGGAAAAGCAACATGAAAAAGCTGTCTCGCACGCTTCTCGCCTTGTCGATCTTCGCTGCCGGTAATGTTCTGGCGGCCGATCCTGTTTCGCCAACCAAGGCTGGCAGCGGCACTATCAATTTCACAGGTAGCATCAACAACGATGCCTGCTCGGTCGAAGGCGCCGACAAGGACAAGACAATCTCGGTCAACATGGGCGAAGTGTCGATCAAGGACATGGGCACCGCCACCGCGCCGAAAGGCAACGGCACCCTGAGCGTCGAAAACTTCGACATGAAGATCAACTGCAATGCCGGGACCAAGGTGGCGATGATCTTCGAACCGACCAAGGGCGCAGGTTCAGGCATCGAAACCGGCACCAAGGTCTTGAAACTAATCGACGGCCTGGGCTCGGCAAAAGGCATCGGCATCGCCCTGCTTGACTCCAACGGAGCGGTGATCGACCTGACATCGCCAACCACCGCGCGGATTGAAAACACCCTGCAAGACAGCAACACCACGCTGAAATTCTCGGCCGCCTACGTGACCACCGTCGATCCGAAACTGGCGGTCGCCGGTCGCGGTGATGCGACCCTGCCGTTCACCCTGCAATACGAATAATCGCGCGATTCATCGAACCAGTGCGGGGCGCAACGGCCCTGCACTTCCCTTCACTTTGCGCGGTAATTGTTCATGTTCCTACGTCATTCCCTATCCCTGTGCGTCGGCCTCCTGGTCCTGTTCGCCGTCAATCAGGCCATGGCCGGCATTTCGTTGAGCAGCACCCGGCTGATTTTCGATGGCAACCACAAAGAAGCCAGCATCACAGTGCGCAACAGCGGTGCAGACGTGTTGGTTCAGTCCTGGGTCGACACCGACAGCGACGAAGCAGGTTCAGCGCCGTTCGCCGTCACCCCGCCTCTGGTGCGGGTCAGCGGCGATCAACAACAGATTCTGCGGGTTATCTACGAAGGCACCGGCATGCCCGGCGACCGCGAGTCGGTGGTGTGGCTGAATGTCCAGGAGATCCCTCAATCTGCGAAAACCGCGAACACCCTGCAACTGGCGGTGCGTCAGCGCATCAAGGTGTTCTTTCGCCCCGCCGGTTTGCCAGACAAAGCCTATCAAGCGCCGACCGAGTTGCGCTGGCGACTGATCGAGCGCGCCGGCAAAAGCATGTTGGTGGTGAACAATCCAGGGCTCTATCACGTATCGATTGCCGATATAACAATGCAAGCGGGCGCCAGCAGCGAAAAGCCATTCGATTCGATGATGATTGCGCCCGGCGAACAAAAAGAGTTCGCACTCAAACAACCTAACGCGGCCAGTTCTGCGCAACTGTCATTCAGCAGCATCAACGACTACGGCGCCCGAGACCGTTATTTCGCGAAACTTTCCGGCAGCGCCGAAGTTAGCGCCAGCCTTGATAAAGAATCGCCATAACTCGCGTGCCGCTTTATCAGCCGCACTTTCACTGTATTTCTCTTCGCTCCGTTAGTTCGTATCGGAGGTGATATAGGGTTCCTGCATGTTTTTTTTAAAGCGCGATGGATTGGCGCCGTTTTCGGTTGCACTGGTCGTCAGCACAACTTGCCTGGCCGATGGCGAAGAACAATTCAATACATCGTTTCTGCAAGGCGCGACGTCTGCCGTCGATCTGCAGACCCTCCTCGCCGGCAGCCAGGTTCTCCCCGGCACTTATCGGGTCGACCTGTATGGCAACGACACCCTGGTCGGCCGTCGCGATATCGATTTTCGCCACCATCCCGACAGCCACAAGGTCGAAGCCTGCCTGACGCTGGACATGCTCAAGCAACTGGGTGTGGATCTTGGCAAGCTGCAGGCCAGCGGCAAACTGGACAGCGCCGCCGCCGACACCTGCCTTGATCTGCCCGCGCTGATCGATCAGGCCACCGTGCGCTATGACGTGCCGCGCCTGCGCTTGCTGGTCAGCGTGCCGCAAAGCGCCATGGAGCGTGGCCGCCGTGGTTATGTCGATCCGGCGCTGTGGGACGAAGGCGTACCCGCAGCGTTCATCAACTATCAGGTGAGCAGCAACCGCAACAGCACCGACGTCGATACCACGATCGCCAATAACGTCGGCCTGCGCAACGGCATCAACCTCGGCGGCTGGCGCTTGCGCAACGAGTCCAACTTCAACAGCAGCACCGGTCGGCCGAGCACGTTCAAGAGCAATCGCAGTTATCTGCAACACGACGTCACCGCGCTGAAGGGCCAGTTCAGCGCCGGCGACATTTTCTCTGATGCCGACCTGTTCGACAGCGTGCGCTATCGCGGCGTGAAATTGGCCTCCGACGATGGCATGCGTGCCGACAGCGAGCGCGGTTATGCGCCGGTGATTCGCGGCATCGCACAATCGAGCGCGACCGTGGAGATTCGCCAGAACGATTACATTCTGTACACCGCCAACGTGCCACCCGGGCCGTTCGAAATCAGCGACATATATCCCAGCGGCTCCAACGGCGATCTGGAAATCACCGTCATCGAAGCCGACGGTCGGCGCCGGGTCACGGTGCAGGCGTTTTCCAGCCTGCCGATCATGGTGCGCGAGGGGCAACTCAAGTACAGCGTTTCGGCGGGCCGCTACAACAGCAACAGCGATGATCAGCAATCGCCGGAGTTCGTCAGCAGCACGGTGGCTTACGGTGTCAGCAGCAATTTGTCGGCGATCGTGGGCACCCAGGCCAGCGAAGATTTCCAGGCGTTTTCCGTTGGCGCCGGGCGCAACACTGCGATCGGTGCGATCTCGCTGGACCTGACCCACTCCAGCAGCCGCACATTTGCCCAGACCGTAAAGGGCAACAGCCTGCGCGCGCTGTACGCCAAGACGTTCACCGGCACCGACACCAACTTCACCCTCGCCGCTTACCGCTATTCGACCGAGGGCTATCGAACCTTCAGCGAACATGTCGAGGAGCTGAACAGCGAGGGCCAGAAGCGCACCGGCAACTCGAAAACCCGCACTGACCTGACCGTCAACCAGAGCCTTGGGCGCAACCAGCAGTTCGGCAGTATTTACCTCAATGCCAGTGACCAGCGCTACTGGGGACGAGGCAGTTCGCAAAGCCTGGCGGCTGGTTACAGCAATTATTGGGGCGATGTCAGCTACAACCTCAGCGCGACTTACACTAAGGATGTCGCCAACTATGGGCCGGCGAACAACGACACGTTGTTCAATCTCTCAGTGTCGTTTCCCTTGGGTTCGAAACCCCGCGCGCCACGCGCTTTCGTCTCGGCCAGCTCGCAGAAGGACACCAGCAGTACCCAGGTCGGCATCAACGGCTATCTGTCCGAAGACAGCGACACCTACTACTCGGTACAAGGCGGCAACAGCCGCACCGGCGGCAGCACCGGCTCGGCCAATATCAGCACACGAACGTCGGTGATGGACATCAGTGCCGGTTACAGCCAGGGCCGTGGCTACAACTCGCAGAATCTCAATGTTGCCGGTTCGATTGTCGGTCACGCGGGCGGCATCAACCTCGGGCAGACCGTCGGTGAGACGTTCGCGCTGGCACAGATCGAGGGCGTTGAAGGCGTGAAGATCGCCAGCTTCTCCGGGGTGAAAACCGCTGGCAACGGTTATGCGGTGGTGTCCAACGCGCAGCCGTATCGGGTCAACTGGATCAGCCTCGACACCCGCGATCTTGGCGGTGATTTCGAAATTGAAAACGCCACCCGGCAAGTGGTACCGCGCCGTGGTGCCGTGGTACTGGCGCGCTATGCCAGCAAGACCGGGCGTCGGGTGCAATTCGCCCTGTTCGATGTGCAGCATCAGCCAATCCCGTTTGGGGCGTCACTGGAAGACGCCGCCGGCAAGCAACTGGCGATCTCCGACCCAAGCGGCAAGGCACTGGCGCTGGTCGCGGACGCCGCCGGCACCCTGACCATCAACTGGCAAGGCCAGCGCTGCGAGGCGTCGTATGCACTGCCCGAGCGTGACAAGGCGTTGAATTACGAGCGCGCATCGTTGGTATGTCGCCCGGATCAAAACTAGGAGCGAGATTGCTCGCGAAGAGGTGTCAGCCGCCCCCTCTCTGCTGGCTGGAAAGCCGCCTTCGCGAGCAGGCTCGCTCCCACATTTGATCGGTGGCAGGCACACATTCATGTCAGCCGCAGATATCTTTGGGAGCAAGTTTGCTCGCGAAGGCCGCGCCTCGGTTCAAGTAAACAGGTGCGCTCTAGAAATCCCGCTTGTAGAAGATGTCCAGCGAACTGGCCACGCCGCTGGCGGCTTCGAGGTAAACCTTTTTGCTCAGTTTGTAACGCAAGGCGATGGTGTTGGCCGGCTCGAACACGCCGACGCCATAGCGCAGGCTGAGTTTTTCCGAGATGTTGCCGCTGGCCACCACGCTGGTGGTGTTGCCGCTGCCCTGGGTGTCGAGCTGGAAGTCCTGAATGCCCAGGTCGCTGGCCAGGCTGCTGGTGACCCCGGAACTGCCCATCAGGCCCAGGCCGAGCGCGGCCTGCGCGAGCATGTTGTTGTCCTCGCCGGTGGTGCTCAGCGGACGTCCCAGCACCAGATAAGACAGCGCCTGTTCCTGGCTCATGGCCGGTTCCGAGAAGATCTGTGTCGTCGGCTGCTCGGCGCTGCCGCTCAGGCGGATGCCTGCGATCACGTCATCGGTCTGGCGAATTGCTTCGATGTCCAGATATGGCTGATCGATCGGGCCGGCAAACAGCAGACGCGCGCGACGCACCGTCAGGCGCTGACCATAAGCGCGGTAGCGTCCGTCGTTGAGCCACAGCTCGCCACGGGTGTCCATGTTGTCGCCGATGTGCACCTGGCCTTGCAGGTTAGCGGTCAGGCCGAACCCGGCGAAGCTCAACTTGTCCTGGCCGACCACCACATCGATGTCCATTTTCATCGCCAGCGGCGGCTTGCCCTCTTCGGTCTGCGCGCCGACGATGATCGTGTCATCGGAGACTTTCACCGTCGATGGCGGCAGTTCCCGCACAGTGATTTCGCCTTTCGGTACCAGCACCTTGCCGGCAATCGCCAGCTCATCGCCGGCCATGGAAATCTTCAGGTCCGGCGCTACCTCCAGTTTCGCGTAGGGCTCGACCGTGACCGGCAATTGCGTGCCCTTGAGCGCCAGATCCACCACCAACGCCTGACCCCAGGCGATGTTGCCGTTCAGACTGCCCTGCCCGCTCTTGCCGCTTTTCCAGCCGCCATTCAATTGCACGGCCTCACCGGCGATCACCGCTTGCAGTTGCAACGCTTGCAGTTCGATCGGCAACTCCGGCCCGGACACTTCGCCGTCGCTGAGCTGCACGGTGCCGTTGACCAGCGGCGCGAGCAGGCCACCGGAAATCGTGCCGCTGCCGTTCAGGCGCCCGGTGAGTTTCTCGACCATCGGCACAAACGGCCGCGCCACCGACAGGTCAAGCCCGCTGAGGCGGAATGTACCGCTGAGCGGCTTGTTCTTCGGCAGCGGATTGAGCTGTGCCTGCACCATCAGTTCACCGAGCTTGCCGCCGACGAAATTGAGATCAGTGTCGATGCGCTTGGGCGTGAGTTTGCTGGTGAGCTTGAGGGTCTGGTACGGGAAGTCGACCCACTGATCCTTCTCGCGCATGCGCAAGGTGCCGCCGCTGGCATCGACGCTGATCTGGCCATTCGGGCCGCTGGCCGGCAGGTCCAGTTGCAGGTCGGCGTTGAGCTTGCCCTGCCAGGCGAAATCCTTCGGCAGCCATTGCGCCAGGCTTTCGATCGGGAATTGCTTGAGGTGATAACGCAGCTTCGGCTCCGGCATCAGGCGCTGATCTTCACCGCACAGGCTGGCATTGCCGGACATCCAGCAATGGGCGCCGAAGTTGATCTTGCCGTCGGCCAGACGCTCGAGTTTCGCCGGGTTTTGCAGTTTCCAGTCCTGACCGCCGGCCTGAATGTCACCGCTGGCCAGACGCCCGCGCCAGTTGCCCTTGTCCAGATTGCCGTCCAGGCCCAGCGCCAGTTTCAGCTTCGGCCCGAGCAGGTCGAGGTTGAGTTTCTGGCTTTTGATATCGCCCTGGGCGCTGGCGGTCAGGGTGCCCAGCGACGTGTCGCCGGCCTGAATCCCGCTGCCCTTGAGGTCGATTTTCGCCCGTTGCGCGCTGTCGAGGGTGGCATCGAGGTTAAGGCTTTGCAGGCGATTGTCCTGGAACGCCAGTTGCGAACCTTGCAGGCCGAGCTTGCCTTGCGGCGCCTTGAGCGTGCCGGCGACATCGACCCGCCCGTTGATCTGCCCGCGCAGTTGCGGCCAGAGCTGGGCCAGACGCGCCAGTTTGATGTCGATCTGCCCGGTGAGTTTCTGTTGCAGGCTGCCCTTGCCGTTGATGCTGTTGTCGCCGAGGCGGATTTGCAGGGCATTCAGATTCCACTGCTCGCCCGCGCCGTCGGCCTTGGCTTGCAGGATCGCCGGTTGCCCGCGCAGTTTGCCCTTCAGATCGAGGTCGGCATTCAGGCTCAGGCGCTCGTTTTTCATTTCGCCTTTGCTTTTCAATGGGCCGGCCAGGGTGCCCGGCAGCTCCGCAACCCAATACGCCGGGTTGAGCGCCGACAGCTCCAGCGCGGTGTCCCAGGCGATGCCATCGGCGAACTGCACGTTCACATGGCCTTCGGCCTTGCCCTGCCCGGCTTCGAGTTTCAGTTGCGGCAGGAAGATCTGCTTGAGATTGCCACTGAACGGACTGCTCAGGCTGAACGCCCCCGCCGGACCATCTGCAGCGGCGGCGAAGTTACCGAGGTACTGACCGTCGGTGTAGGAGACTTCGCCGGTGAAGGTACGCAACGTGACCTGCGGCTCGTCGATTTCCGGATAGAGCCGGTGCCAGGGGAAATCCAGCCAGTTGATGTTGGCCTGGGCGCTGAGGCCTTTGCTCCAGTCGACATTGCCAGTGAGCTTGAGGCTTTGCTTGTCGTTGGCCGTCAGATCGAGGCCGGCAATCTGTGCACCGTTGGCGTCGACCTTGCCTTTGAGCAACAGCGCTACCGGGCCTTTATCGGCAGGCAGCGTCGCATTGCCGAGCAATTGGTAACCGTTTTTCAGGTCGCCTTCGCCGGTCAATAGCAGTTGATTGAATTGCAGCGTGTCCGGCAGATCCGCACTCGGCTTGAACGCCTCCGAGGTGATCCGCACTTTGGCCGGCAGGTTTTCCGCCAACGGTTGCAGTTCGCCGCTCAACTGGCCGTCGAGGTAGCCACGGCTGTCGGCGTTAAGGTTGAGGGTTTTTAGCAGGTCGCCGTCGATTTTCAGCGCCAGCGTCCACGGCTCGGGCGCCGGCGACGGCAAGGTCAGATCACCGGTGATGTTCAGCGGCCAGTTGCCGGTCGGTTGTAGCAGGCCGGAGAGGTTCAGGCTCAACTCGTCGCGTTGCAGTTTCACGCTGTCGATCTGCATGCCTTTGGCCGTCCAGTGCGCCGCCAGTTGCAGGCCTTTCAATTCTTCGCTGCCGTTGAACAACAGGCTGCCGACCTGCACGTCGCCCAGCTCAATGGCCACGGGCAATTGCAGATCAGGAAGTTTGATTGGGCCGCTTTCGGTGACTTCTTCGCTCGGCGGAAATTGCAGGCTGACGGTATCGGCCTTGAGCTGTTCGATGCACAACGTCATGCGCGTCAGACACAGCGGCGACCATTCGAAGATCGGTTTGCTCAGCTCGACGCGGCTGCTGTCCTGCTGCCACAGCAGATGATCGGCGCTCCATTGCCCACCGAGACGACCCTGGAAATCGTCGACGCTCAGGCCCGGCACCAGACCCAGCACCCAACGGCTGCCGGCCTGCGTTCCGAGGACAGCGGTGATGCTCAATACAATCAGCAGCACCAGCGACAACAGCGCCAGCGCCGATATTTTCAAACCACGCTTCACAGCTCAGGCCCCATGGAAAAGTGCAGCCGGATGCCGCCATCGTCGTCCAGCGCATGGGCCAGGTCGAGGCGGATCGGCCCCACCGGCGAAACCCAGCGCACACCGATACCGACCCCGGTCTTGAGGTTCGGCAGTTCGAGTTTGTTGAAGGAGTTGCCCTGATCGACGAAGGTCGCCACGCGCCACTTCTCGGCAATCGAGTATTGGTATTCGACGCTGCCGGCCACCATATAGCGCCCGCCGATGCGGTCGCCCTCGGAGTTCTCCGGGGACAGGCTCTGATAGTCGTAACCGCGCACGCTCTGATCGCCACCAGCGAAGAAGCGCAGCGACGGCGGCACCGATTTGTAGCCGTTGGTGGCGCTGCCGCCGACCTGTACCCGACCGAGCAGACGGTGCTTGTCGAACACGGTGGTCAGGCCTTTGACCAGCGCCGTGCCGTAAACCAGGTTGTTGTCGGAGCCGAGGCCTTCTTTCGCAACCTTGCTTTCGAAGGTCAGGCGATAGCCGTTGTGCGGGTCGATGCGGTTGTCACTCTTGAGGTAGGAATAGCTGACGCCGGGCATTAGCAAGGTGCTCAGACCGGAGTCGTCTCCGAGCTGGTATTCCTCGCGCTGCCATTTCAGCGAGATCACTCGCTGCCAGCCGCTCGGCAATTTGCTGTGCCATTCCGGGCCGAAAGTCAGCAGCTTGCTCAAGGTGTCGGAACCGTCGATGTCCTCGTATTGATAACCGCCGGCCCAGCGCAGTTTGTCGGTCAGCGGCGGGTCCAGCGGGATGTCGTAGAACAGACCGACGTTCTGCCGTGGCGCCGATAGTTCGGCCTCCCAGCCATAACTGTCGCCCTGCGGGTTGACCCAGTGGCGGGTCCAGTTGGCCTTGATTCGCGGGCCGACGTCGGTGGAATAACCGAGACCGAGGCCCATGGTGCGCGGCTTGCGGGTGTCGAGTTTGACGTCCACCGGGATCACGTCGTTTTTCGCGGCGGTCGGTGCGGCGTCGACCCGTACGCCTTCAAAATATCCGCTCGATTGCAGGTCGCGGTTGAGTTCGGCGATCAGCTCGGAGTCATACGGCTCGCCGGCCTTGAACGGCACCATGCGTTGTAGCAGGTCTTCGTCGAACGGCGTGTCGCCTTCAAAGCTGACCTTGCCCAGCGCATAACGCGGGCCGCTTTCGTAGATCAGTTCGACATCGGCGACCCCGGCGCGTGGATCGACCATCAATTTCTGGCTGGTGAAACGGCCACTGAAGAAGCCATAACGCGAGGCCTGGTTCTGAATCAGGCGCTTGGCGTCTTCGTAACGCCCATGGTTGAGCACCGCGCCGGGCTTGAGCACGTCACTCTTGGGGACTCGAAAGGATTTGAGAGAGGCCGCCGGACCGTCAACACGCACGGTCACGTTGCGCAGGCGAATCGGCTCGCCGGGATCGATGTTCAGCACCAGACGCGGTTTTTCACCGCCCTTGACGTCACTTTCGATCTGCGGCTGGTAATAACCCAAGGCCTGGGCCGCCTTGCGCGCCTGTTCTTCGGCGCCGCGACTGAAGCGCTGCAAGGCTTCTTCGTCACGATCGCCGAGACTGCCGATATAGCCTTCTATATTGGCTTTCAGTTCATCGTTGGACGGTTTGATCCGCACATCCAATTCACTTTGCGCCAGCGCCGCGCAGCTGGTTAACAGCATGAGCACGCCACTGGTAAATCTTCCTGGAAACTTCATAGGCGCGGATGCTATCACGGGCTTGGGAGCGTGATAGAACAGGAAATTTCCGAAAAAGTTCGATGGTCATCCCGTTGCTGTTTGTAACACCTGCGGGTTGGCGTGGAAAAACACGTGCTCGCGAACCGGGCCGACGGCCACTTCGCCGATTTCCTCGTAACCCTGACGCTTGTAGAACTCCAGATAGCGCGGGTTGCCGGTGTCGAGAATCACGCCTTGGGAGCTTTCGTCCACCGCGCACCAGTTGTGCACCGCTTGCAGCAGTTGCTCGCCGAAATGCTTGCCCTGAAATTGTGGATGCACACCGAGCAGCGGCAGCATGTGCACCGAGTCGGTCGGCACGCAGGCTTCAACGGCAGCGTGATATTCCAGATAACGGCGGGTGCAGCGGAAGCCGGTGCTCAGCACCATGCGCAAACGCCAAGCCCAACTCTCGGTAACGCCCAGACGCCGTTGCGGCGGCGCGATCAGGGCGATGCCGATCAGGCGATCGTTGACCAGCAGGCCGATGGCCGGCAGATCCTGCAGGAAATGCTGTTTGACCAGCTCCCGCACCGTGGCCCGCACCCGCTGCTCGTAACCCGCGCGCTCGGCTTCGAACAGGTAAGCGAAGGTCGGCTCGTGGCGATAAGCCTGATAGAGAAGAGATCGCGCTTCACGGGAATAGCCGCGGTCGAGCATGTGGATGTCGGCAACGGCGGTTTGGGTTTCAGGCATGACGGTGATTCTCCCTGGACGGGACTCAAGAGGCCCCGTTCTTGTTATACGAGCCTTGGGCAGAAGGGATCGTTCCCACACCCGAAAGACATTAGCAGCGCATATGGACTACCGCCACGCTGGCCCAGATCCTACATGTCAGCTAGCATCGCCCTTTTGCCAGGACTGCCGACCATGAAGATCGTTTCCTTCAACATCAACGGACTGCGGGCCCGCCCGCATCAGCTGGCGGCGCTGATCGAAAAGCATCAGCCGGACGTCATCGGCCTGCAGGAAACCAAGGTCCACGACGACCAGTTCCCGCTGGAAGAAGTGCGGGCCCTGGGGTATCACGTGTATTTCCACGGCCAGAAAGGCCATTACGGCGTTGCCCTGCTCTCGCGCCAGGAACCGATTGCCGTACACAAAGGTTTTGCCACCGATGAAGAAGACGCACAGCGGCGCTTTATCTGGGGCACATTCGCCGACGCCAACGGCGTGCCGGTGACGATCATGAACGGCTATTTCCCACAGGGCGAAAGCCGCGACCATCCGACCAAATTCCCGGCCAAACAGCGTTTCTACAGCGACCTGCAAGCCCTGCTGGAGAGCCAGTTCCACAACGAGCAGCCGCTGGTGGTGATGGGCGACGTCAACATCTCTCCGGAAGACAGCGACATCGGCATCGGCCCGGACAACATGAAACGCTGGCTGAAAACCGGCAAATGCAGCTTCCTGCCGGAAGAGCGCGAGTGGATGGCCCGCCTGAAAAACTGGGGCCTGACCGACAGTTTCCGTCACCTGAACCCGGACGTGACCGACACGTTCAGCTGGTTCGACTACCGCAGCCGCGGGTTTGAAGACGAGCCGAAACGGGGCCTGCGCATCGATGTGATTCTGGCGTCCCACGGTTTGCTGCCACGGGTGAAAGCCGCCGGCGTCGACTATGAACTGCGCGGGATGGAAAAGCCTTCGGACCATGCGCCGATCTGGCTGGAATTGAGCTGATTCGCTTGAAAGCAGAAGATCACAGCCAGCGGTGGTGATCTTCTGTCCTGTCATCTTTCAGAAACGTCTTTGACTTAATCTCCCCGGCAATCCCCTTGGCTGCAATCGGTGCCGGCATGACCCTGCGTGTTCTGTTTGTCTTTCTCCTGAGCGCCTGGCTGCAGGTTGCGGTTGCGGCGTTGCCCATTCCCGAGAGCGGCCCGGCATTGCGCATCCAGGGTTCCAACACCATTGGCGCGGCGCTCGGCCCGGCGCTGGTGGAAGGCCTGTTGCAAGACCAGGGGCTGTTGAAAGTCCACAGCGAAACCCCGGACACCGCCAACGAACAACGAGTCGTCGGCCTGACGGCCCAGGGCCAGAGGGTCGTGGTGGAAATCGCTGCCCACGGCTCAAGCACCGGTTTCACTGCACTCAAGAACGCCAGCGCCGATCTGGCCGCCTCTTCGCGCCCGATCAAAGACAGCGAACTGCTGAACCTGCAAGCCCGGGGCGATCTGAAAAGCCCCGGCGCCGAACAAGTCATCGCCATCGATGGCCTGGCGATCATCCTTCATCCCGACAATCCGCTGAATCAACTGAACACCGAACAACTGGCGCGAATCTTCAGCGGCGAGGCGAAGACGTGGGAAGACGTCGGCGGCAAGGGGGGGACGATTCATTTATATACGCGGGATGATCAGTCCGGCACCTACGACACGTTCAAGGAACTTGTCCTCAGCCGTCGTGGGAAATCCCTGAGCAATGCCGCGAAACGGTTTGAATCCAGCGAACAATTGTCCGACGCGGTCAGTGCCGATCCTCAGGCCATCGGTTTCATCGGCCTGCCCTATGTGCGTCAGGCCAAGGCCGTGGCGATTGTCGACGGGCAATCCCAGGCGATGCTGCCACTCGCCAGCCTGATCGCCACCGAAGACTATCCGCTGTCGCGGCGGCTGTTCTTCTATCTGCCGCCCGACAGCAACAATCCCTGGGCCAAGGCCTTGGTGGACTTTGCGCAAAGCCGTCGGGGCCAGGCGATTGTTGCGGCCAACGGTTTTATTGCCCAGACCGTGCAGGCCATCGCCGTCACACCGAATGCGCTGATGCCCGAGGGTTATCAATCCCTCAGCCGCCACGCCCAGCGTCTGACGGTGAACTTCCGTTTCGAAGAAGGCAGCGCCAGCCTCGACAACAAGGCCCGCCAGGATCTGGCTCGGGTGTTCGACTATATAAAGCACCACGACAAGACTGACCGCGCGGTAACACTGGTGGGATTCGGCGACGCCAAGGACGACCCGGCGCGGGCGGATTTGCTGTCGAAGCTGCGGGCGATGGCGGTACGCAGGGAGCTGGTGAAAAACGGCGTGGTATTGCGCGAGGTGCGCGGGTTTGGCGCGCTGATGCCGGTGGCGACCAACAGCGGGGATGAAGGCAGGATCAAGAATCGGCGGGTTGAGGTTTGGGTTTACTGAGCGTCGAACCACTGATCGTTCCCACGGCGAGGCGTCAGGCCGGTGATCGTTCCCACGCTCTGCGTGGGAATGCATACCGTGACGCTCCGCGTCACAGTGGACGCAGAGCGTCCATGGCTGCGTTACCACGCAGAGCGTGGGAACGATCATCGCCCATTTGCGGTAACGCGCCAGCAATCAATGATTACTGGCGCAACCTGTCTTCAGCGCTCGCTACGCAGCATTTCCTTCGGCACATACTTGCCGATCTCGAACTTGCCGATCGCCGCGCGGTGCACCTCGTCCGGGCCGTCGGCCAGGCGCAGGGTACGTTGCATGGCGTACATGTAGGCCAACGGGAAGTCGTTCGACACCCCGGCCCCGCCATGAATCTGAATCGCCCGGTCGATCACCCGCAATGCGACGTTCGGCGCGACGACCTTGATCTGCGCGATCTCGCTCTTGGCGACCTTGTTACCCACGGTGTCCATCATGTACGCCGCTTTCAGGGTCAGCAGGCGTGCCATGTCGATTTCCATCCGCGAGTCGGCGATCTTGTCGACGTTACCACCCAGACGTGCCAGCGGTTTGCCGAACGCAGTGCGGCTCACCGAGCGTTTGCACATCAGTTCCAGTGCGCGCTCGGCCATGCCGATCGAACGCATGCAGTGGTGAATCCGGCCTGGGCCAAGGCGACCTTGTGCGATTTCGAAGCCGCGTCCTTCACCGAGCAGGACGTTTTCGTACGGCACCCGCACGTTGTCGAACAGCACTTCGGCGTGGCCGTGGGGCGCGTCGTCGTAACCGAACACCGGCAGCGGACGGAGGATCTTCACGCCGGGAGTGTCGACGGGTACCAGGATCATCGAGTGCTGAGCGTGACGCGGGGCGTCGGGGTTACTCAGGCCCATGAAAATCAGGATCTTGCAGCGCGGATCGCAGGCGCCGGAGGTCCACCATTTCTTGCCATTGATGACCCACTCGTCGCCATCGCGCACAGCACGGGCGGCCATGTTGGTGGCGTCGGAGGACGCAACGTCCGGCTCGGTCATGGCGAACGCCGAGCGAATCTCGCCGCGCAGCAGCGGTTCGAGCCAGCGCTGTTTCTGCTCTTCGTTGGCGTAACGCACCAGCACTTCCATGTTGCCGGTGTCGGGGGCGGAGCAGTTGAACGGCTCGGGACCGAGCAACGAACGGCCCATGATTTCCGCCAATGGCGCGTATTCGAGGTTGGTCAGGCCAGCGCCCAGTTCCGACTCAGGCAGAAACAAATTCCATAGTCCCTCGGCCTTTGCCTTGGCCTTGAGTTCTTCCATGATCGCCGTCGGCTGCCAGCGATCGCCCTCGGCGACCTGACGCTCGAACACGGCTTCGGCCGGGTAAACGTAAGTGTCCATGAACGCGGTCACGCGCTCACGCAGTTCTTGCACCTTGGGCGAATAAGCGAAATCCATGAGCAATTACCTTTTTTCGGCAGGTTGTTTAAGTCATGCAATCGATGCTAGAACAGCGCTGATAATTTACCTAGCCTATTCTCGGCGTGTATAAACATTCATCACCGATATATGATTGGTTGATTTTCCTGGCCGCCCTGACCCGCGCCATTCACCTATAACAAGAGAGCCGCGTAATGAATCTGAGCAAGGTCGACCTCAACCTTTTCATCGTCTTCGACGCGATCTACACCGAAGCCAACCTGACCCGCGCCGGGCAGATTGTCGGCATTACCCAGCCGGCGGTGTCCAACGCCTTGGCGCGGTTGCGCGAGACCTTCAACGACCCGCTCTTCGTACGTACGGCGCAGGGCATGGTGCCGACGCCCATGGCGCAGAACATCATTGGCCCGGTGCGCAACGCGCTGTCGCTGTTACGGGTTTCGGTTCAGGAAAGCCGCATCTTCAACCCCTCGCAAGCGGTCAAGACCTATCGCATCAGCATGACCGACCTGACCGAAGCGGTGATTCTGCCGCCACTGTTCCAGCGCCTGCGTCGTCTGGCGCCGACGGTGATCATCGAAAGTTTCCTGTCCAAGCGCCGGGAAACCACCAAGGAGCTGGCCGCCGGGCGTCTCGACTTTGCCGTGGATGCGCCGCTCAACACCGACCCGCAGGTGCGCCACGTCAAGCTGATGGAAGACCGTTACGTCTGCGCCATGCGCAAGGGCCATCCGCTGGCGACCAAGGAAAAATTCACCCTCGACGATTACCTGTCGCTGACCCACATTCATATTTCCAGCCGGCGCAGTGGCCTGGGTCACGTCGATCTGGCGCTGGGCAAGATGGGCATCCAGCGCAAGATTGCGCTGCGCTCGCAGCACTATCTGATGGCGTCCCAGGTGTTGCAGCAGACCGACATGGTGATGACCGTGCCGGAACGGTTCGCCCGGCGCCATGACCTGCATGCGTTCAATCTGCCGGTCAACGATGTGCCGCCGGTGGAAACCCATTTGTACTGGCACGAAAGCACCGATCAGGACCCGGCCAACCGCTGGATGCGCGAGCAGATGATCGAGCTGTGCCAGCAAGTGACAGCGCACGAGAAGAAGCTCGACAAGCTGCAGACGCCCGCTACTTGACGTAAACGTCAACCTGCCATTAGCTTAGCGCCAAGACCCTTCTTCGAGCGCTTTCATGAGCAGCCAGACCTACAGCATTTCCGACCTCGCCCGCGAGCTGGACATCACCACCCGGGCGATCCGCTTCTATGAAGAACAAGGCCTGCTCAGCCCTGAGCGCCGAGGCCAGGAACGCATCTATTCGCCGCGCGACAAGGTCAGCCTGAAGCTGATCCTGCGGGGCAAGCGCATCGGTTTCTCCCTGGCCGAGTGCCGCGAGCTGATCGAGCTCTACGACCCCTCCAGCGGTAACACCAAACAACTCAACAGCATGCTGGCGAAAATCAGCGAGCGCCGGGAACAGCTCGAGCAGCAGTTGCTGGACATCGAACAGATGAAGCTGGAGCTCGACACCGCCGAAGAACGCTGCGTGCAGGCGCTGGAGCAGACGCTCAAGAGTCAGCAAGTCGCGCAGTAGCCTCCCGACAACTACAACAGGTCAACGCCATGTCCCTCCCCTCCCAAGTACGCCTGATCGAAGTCGGCCCGCGTGACGGCCTGCAGAACGAAGCCCAGCCCATCAGCGTTGCCGACAAGGTGCAACTGGTCGACGCGCTGAGCGCCGCCGGCCTCGGCTATATAGAAGTCGGCAGTTTCGTCTCGCCCAAGTGGGTGCCGCAGATGGCCGGTTCCGCTGATGTATTCGCGCAGATCCAGCGCAAGCCCGGCGTGACCTACGGCGCACTGGCGCCGAACCTGCGCGGTTTTGAGGATGCGCTGGCCGCCGGGGTCAAGGAAGTCGCCGTGTTTGCCGCCGCGTCCGAAGCGTTTTCGCAGCGCAACATCAATTGCTCGATCAGCGAAAGCCTGGCGCGGTTCGCGCCGATCATGGAGTCGGCGAAACAGCACGGCGTTACCGTGCGCGGTTACGTGTCCTGCGTGCTTGGCTGTCCTTATGAAGGCGAGGTCGCCCCGGAACAAGTGGCCATGGTCGCCCGCGAGCTGTACGCGATGGGCTGCTACGAAGTATCGCTGGGTGACACCATCGGTACCGGCACCGCGGGCGCGACCCGCCGGCT
The DNA here is from genome assembly GCF_059424205.1 of Pseudomonas sp. GW456-12-1-14-TSB6. Classification (NCBI taxonomy): domain Bacteria; kingdom Pseudomonadati; phylum Pseudomonadota; class Gammaproteobacteria; order Pseudomonadales; family Pseudomonadaceae; genus Pseudomonas; species Pseudomonas sp. GW456-12-1-14-TSB6. The sequence continues at coordinate 89,065 of NZ_JBWKZE010000013.1, read as the reverse complement.
GTTCGAAGTGGTTTCGAATCAGGTGCCACGCGAAAAACTCGCCGGCCACTTCCACGACACCTACGGCCAGGCCATGGCCAACATCTACGCCAGCCTGCTGGAAGGCATCGCGGTGTTCGACAGCTCGATCGCCGGCCTCGGCGGCTGCCCGTACGCCAAAGGCGCCAGCGGTAACGTCGCCACCGAAGACGTGGTGTACCTGCTCAATGGCCTGGGCATCGAGACCGGCATCGACCTCGACGCCTTGATTGCCGCCGGCCAACAGATCAGTGCGGTGCTGGGTCGCCCAACCGGATCGCGTGTGGCCAAGGCTCGCAGTGCACAGTGAGGGGATGGTGTTACCGCCGAGCGCGAAACGTGGGCACAAGCGAGTAACACGGAAACAGATTGTCTGGTTTTGCCTGAAGGAAAAATCCTTCAAAAATCTCAAGCCCTTGATTTACAAGGGTTTTGAAAAGTTGGCACGGCTTCTGCTATCTCTATGGCATAACAAGAATAAAAAGCAGCAAACCAATAAAAATAAGACGTACCGACTCTGACATAACAAAAACAACACGGCAGAGACGCAGCTAACAGATTTTTTTGGAGAAGGTGTGCTTTTCAGGGTATTCCTCGGAATGACCCGCAACCGGGCAGAGAACAATAAAACTACCTTCAGGTAGCTCCCGAATCGGTTGGATCGCTAGACGAGAAAGCAGATCAGCGCTCAAAAAAATACGTTTGCTCTTGACCCCGGATGGGGGTCGCCAAAAACAGCGGTAAAGGGCCACGGTTGCCAAAAACAACAACAGACCGCCCCTCAATAATAAAAAAGAGCACGCGACGACAAAATTAAAGGGGAGCTTCGGCTCCCCTTTGTGCTGTCTGGCGTTCTGAAATTGTCCGCGACGGATCTCCCTCCCCCATCTCCACCTTCCTACAAGCGCTCACTCGGCAAGATCTCAGTGAGGCAATTGATCTTGTGCCTCAATATCCAGCCCCCGCATACAAGTAATCCCTACAAAAACACAGAGGATTCACGGCTTTCGCTGTGTGTAAACACGACGCCGCATGCCCGTTTAAATTACACGAACCGTTACGCCATAAGGGCTACAACACCTTGCGTCGTTGCCTACGCGTACGCCAGAATCCGCCGGCTTACGCGGCTATGGGGTGGGCTATATCGTTTCCCTGTCACTGAAAAACAGTGATCGGGTTTGGTAGCCCGTCTGTAATAGCTGTATGGCAACACCGTATGCAGTCCCTTTTTGGGGCTCTGTTTTATGGTGGTCATGCGTGGGGCTCATTCGTGAGCGCCGGGTTCCTATTGCAGCCGGTCTACCAACCCGCGTATGGCCGCCACCCATCGTTTGGTAGCGTGGGTGATGGCTCCTTGAGATCTGCGATAGGAGTTACACGTATGTTCAAAGCCACACCAAACCCACCAGAAACCGATTCAATCCCCTACGACGCCGCACTCGAAGCCGAAAACATAAAAACGGCCACCGAGCGGGCGATCAATCATTACCTCGATCCTGGGGCGCAGAAGACGTCCAAGCCATCGCGCAAGCCCGGCAAGATCTATCTGGTCAATCCAACGATGGATGACGAAACGCTGCTGGTCGAAGCGTGCGAAACGCTGTCGTCGGCCAGTGACATGGCCCGGGATCTCGGCAACACCGTCGATCCGTCGCAGCGCAAGGCGATGCAGATTCTGCAGCAGGTCATCATGCTGAGTGAGCTGCTGGTCAATCGTGTGCTGGATAACCATCACGTCTCGCGGTAGTTGCCGCCTCGGTGAGGGGCTTGTCCCCTCACTGCCTGACAGCCGTCGATAAAAATCCTCAAGCGACTCTTTCCGGAGTTCCAGCTGATGTCCAAGACCGTCATTCCACCGTTAGAAGATCCGGTGTCCCCCTACGAATTTCCCGATTCAAGAAAACTCCACGACGCCGCCGAACGCGCCCTCGACTATTACTTGACCCCCGCAGCCAAGATCATGGCCACGCCCTACACCCCAAACGACATGTTCATGGTCAACCCGCAAACCGACACGGAGTCATTGCTGGCCAACGCCTGCGAATCCCTGGCTTCAGCCACGGTCATGCTCGGTGACTTTGCCGGCCTGCTGGAAGGGCCGAACCGCAAGACCCTGTTGGGCATTGCGCAAGTGGTGATGTTGGGGGAGTTAGCGGTTAATCAGGCGTTGGAAAATGTAGAAGTAAAGCAATAAGCGCCGCTTTCGAAGCCAGGGTCCGCGCCCTGGCTTCGAAAGCTCTAATCGTCAGCCCTCGTTGCTACGTAACTCCTCGATACTGATCTCACGCATCCGGAATTTCTGGATCTTGCCCGTCACCGTCATCGGAAACTCCTCGACGAACTTGAAATGACGCGGCGTCTTGAAGTGAGCGATGCGCTCCTTGCACCACGCTTGCAGTTCTTGTTCGGTGGCGCTGTGGCCGGGATGGAATTTGATCCAGGCGACGATTTCTTCGCCGTAACGCGAGCAGGGAATGCCGATCACCTGCACATCCGCCACCGCTGGATGGGTGAAGAAGAATTCTTCCAGTTCGCGCGGATAAATGTTCTCACCGCCACGGATGATCATGTCCTTGTTACGCCCGGCGATGCACACGTAACCCTCGTCGTTCATGCTCGCCAGGTCGCCGGTGTGCATCCAGCCTGCCGCGTCGATGGCTTCGGCGGTGGCCTGCGGGTTGTTCCAGTAGCCGAGCATCACGCTGTAGCCACGGGTGCACAGTTCGCCGATGGTGCCGCGCGGCACCGGATTGCCGGCCTCGTCGATGATTTTGCTTTCGAGTTGCGGCTGGGTGCGGCCGACGGTGGTGACGCGCAGTTCCAGCTCGTCGGATGGGCCGGTCTGCAGCGACACCGGGCTGGTTTCGGTCATGCCGTAGGCGATTTGCACTTCGCTCATGTGCATTTCGTTGATGACCCGGCGCATCACTTCGATTGGGCAGGTGGCGCCAGCCATGATCCCGGTGCGCAGGGTCGACAGGTCGAACTCGGCGCGTTGCGGTTGATCGAGCATGGCGATGAACATGGTCGGCACGCCGTACAGTGCGGTGGCCTTTTCTTCGGCGACCGTGCTCAGGGTCAGCAGCGGATCGAAGGCATCGTTGGGATAGATCATCGTGCTGCCGTGGGTGATGCAGCCCAGGTTGCCCATGACCATGCCGAAGCAGTGATACAGCGGAACCGGGATCACCAGCCGATCGGCAGCGGTCAGACCGAGGCTTTCGCCGACCATGTAACCGTTGTTGAGGATGTTGTAGTGACTGAGGGTCGCGCCCTTGGGGAAACCGGTGGTGCCGGAGGTGTACTGGATGTTGACCGGTTGATCGAAGTGCAGACCGTCGCTGCGTTCACGCAATTGTTCTGGAGAGACACTGGCGGCCAGATCGGCCAGTTGCGACCACGGAAGAAAACCCGAAGGCGGCTGCGGATCGAGGCTGATCAAGCCGCGCAGCTCCGGCAGGCGCTCGCTGCGCAGTTCGCCGATGGATTGCTCGGCCAGTTCCGGCAGCAAGCCTTGCAACATGCCGTGATAGTTGGAGCTCTTGAATGCACCGGCGCAGACCAGCCATTGGCAACCGGATTGCTTGAGCACGTATTCGAGTTCGGAGCTGCGGTAGGCCGGGTTGATGTTGACCAGGATCACGCCGATCTTCGCGGTGGCGAACTGCGTGATACACCACTGCGCGCAATTCGGTGCCCAGATGCCGAGCCGATCACCGGTCTGCAAACCCAACGCCAGCAGCGCTCTGGCATGCACGTCTACCGCATCGGCCAGTTGCCGCCAGGTGTAACGCAGCTGCTGATGACGCACCACCAACGCCTCGCCGTCCGGGTACTGCGCGACGGTCTCGTCGAACTTCTGCCCGATGGTCATCGCCAGCAAGGCTTTGTCCTGGGAACCACGGGTATAGCTGCGCTGCGGGTTTGCACTGGGTTGATCCATGACGACCCCTATTGTCTTTATTAGTGGGTGTTGGAACGGAGCCACGGCAGCTCCGACCATTCAGAACTGGCCCTACTCTCGCTCAAGTTGACGTTAACGTAAAGGGTGATTGACAGCCATTCGTCACAGGCTTACGTTAACGTAAAGGTGAGAACTGAAACGCCCTTCTCCCCACCCTACAAAAAAGCCAAAAGGTGACCCATGAGCTACCCATCCCTGAACTTTGCCCTCGGTGAAACCATCGACATGCTGCGCGATCAGGTTCAGTCCTTTGTCGCCAAGGAGATCGCCCCGCGTGCCGCGCAGATCGACAGCGACAACCTGTTCCCGGCCGATCTGTGGCGCAAGTTTGGCGATATGGGCCTGCTCGGCATCACCGTGCCGGAAGAGTACGGCGGCGCTGGCCTGGGCTACCTGGCGCACGTGGTGGCGATGGAAGAAATCAGCCGTGGCTCGGCTTCGGTGGCGTTGTCCTACGGCGCCCACTCCAACCTCTGCGTCAACCAGATCAACCGCAACGGCAACCACGAACAGAAAGCCAAATACCTGCCGAAGCTGATCAGCGGCGAACACGTCGGCGCTCTGGCGATGAGCGAGCCGAACGCCGGTTCCGATGTGGTTTCGATGAAACTGCGCGCCGATAAACGCGGCGACCGTTTCGTGCTCAACGGCAGCAAGACCTGGATCACCAACGGCCCCGACGCCAACACTTATGTGATCTACGCCAAGACCGACCTGGAAAAAGGCCCGCACGGCATCACCGCGTTCATCGTCGAACGTGACTGGAAAGGCTTCAGCCGCAGCAACAAGTTCGACAAACTCGGCATGCGCGGCTCCAACACCTGCGAGCTGTTCTTCGATGACGTCGAGGTGCCGGAAGAGAACATCCTCGGCGTGCTCAACGGCGGTGTGAAAGTGCTGATGAGCGGCCTCGATTACGAGCGCGTCGTGCTGTCCGGTGGCCCGACCGGAATCATGCAGTCGTGCATGGACCTGATCGTGCCGTACATCCACGACCGCAAGCAGTTCGGCCAGAGCATCGGCGAGTTCCAGCTGATCCAGGGCAAAGTCGCCGACATGTATACCCAACTCAACGCCAGCCGCGCCTACCTCTACGCCGTGGCCCAGGCTTGTGAGCGCAACGAAACCACGCGCAAGGACGCCGCCGGCGTGATCCTCTACACCGCCGAACGCGCCACGCAAATGGCTCTGGACGCGATCCAGATTCTCGGCGGCAACGGTTACATCAACGAATTCCCGGCCGGCCGTCTGCTGCGTGACGCCAAGCTGTACGAAATCGGCGCCGGCACCAGTGAGATCCGTCGCATGCTGATCGGTCGCGAACTGTTCAACGAAACCCGCTAAACGGAGCTGTCCATGGCTATCCTGCATACCCAGCTCAACCCTCGTTCAGCGGAGTTCGCCGCCAACAGCGCGGCGATGCTCGAACAGGTCGACGCCCTGCATACCCTGCTCGCCCAAGTGGCCCAGGGCGGCGGCGCGAAAGCTCAGGAACGTCACACCTCGCGCGGCAAACTGCTGCCGCGTGAGCGCATCAACCGCCTCCTTGATCCGGGCTCGCCGTTTCTGGAGATCAGCCAATTGGCCGCCCATGCCGTTTATGGCGAGGACGTGCCGGCCGCTGGCGTGATTGCCGGGATCGGCCGCGTGGAAGGCGTCGAATGCATGATCGTCGCCAACGACGCGACGGTGAAAGGCGGCTCGTACTACCCGCTGACCGTAAAGAAACACCTGCGCGCCCAGACCATCGCCCAGCAAAACCGCTTGCCGTGCATTTATCTGGTGGACTCGGGCGGCGCCAACCTGCCGCGTCAGGACGAAGTGTTCCCGGATCGCGAGCACTTCGGGCGAATCTTCTTCAATCAGGCCAACATGAGCGCCATGGGTATTCCGCAGATTGCCGTGGTCATGGGCTCCTGCACTGCCGGCGGCGCCTACGTGCCGGCGATGGCTGACGAAGCGATCATGGTGCGCAATCAGGCGACGATTTTCCTCGCCGGCCCGCCGCTGGTGAAAGCCGCGACCGGTGAAGTGGTCAGCGCCGAAGACCTCGGCGGGGCCGATGTGCATTGCAAGATTTCCGGGGTCGCCGATCATTACGCCGAAAGCGACGAGCACGCCCTCGCCCTCGCCCGCCGCAGCGTCGCCAACCTCAACTGGCGCAAACTCGGCGAAGTGCAGCAGCGCGCGCCGATTGCGCCGCTGTACGCCAGCGACGAGTTGTACGGCGTGGTGTCGGCGGACGCCAAGCAGCCGTTCGATGTGCGCGAAGTGATTGCGCGACTGGTCGACGGTTCGGTGTTCGATGAATTCAAAGCGCTGTTCGGGACGACACTGGTGTGCGGCTTCGCCCATCTGCACGGCTACCCGATCGCGATCCTCGCCAACAACGGCATCCTGTTCGCCGAAGCCGCGCAAAAAGGCGCGCACTTCATCGAACTGGCCTGCCAGCGCGGGATTCCGCTGCTGTTCCTGCAGAACATCACAGGCTTCATGGTTGGCCAGAAATACGAGGCCGGCGGCATCGCCAAGCACGGCGCGAAACTGGTGACCGCCGTGGCGTGCGCCAAGGTGCCGAAATTCACCGTGATCATCGGCGGCAGCTTCGGCGCAGGCAACTACGGCATGTGCGGGCGGGCCTACGATCCGCGTTTCCTGTGGATGTGGCCAAACGCGCGGATCGGCGTGATGGGCGCCGAACAAGCGGCCGGCGTGCTGGTTCAGGTCAAGCGCGAGCAGGCCGAACGCAGCGGTCAGGCCTTCAGTGCGGAACAGGAAAGCGAGATCAAGCAACCGATTCTCGACCAGTACGAAGAGCAGGGTCACCCCTACTACTCCAGCGCACGACTGTGGGACGACGGCGTCATCGACCCGGCGCAGACCCGCGATGTACTGGCCCTGGCCTTGTCCGCGTCGTTGAACGCGCCTATCGAACCGAGCCGCTTCGGCGTGTTCCGGATGTGATCGGGAGAACCTCATGAGCGACTTCAACACCCTCGAATTGCACAGCGATCCACGGGGATTCGCGACCCTGTGGCTGAGCCGCGAAGAAAAGAACAACGCGTTCAACGCCGAGATGATCCGCGAACTGATCCTGGCTTTGGACAAGGTCGCCAGCGACGCCAGCCTGCGTTTCCTGCTGGTGCGCGGACGCGGCAAACACTTCAGCGCCGGCGCGGATCTGGCCTGGATGCAGCAATCGGCCGAACTCGATTACCACACCAACCTCGACGACGCCCGAGAACTGGCAGAGCTGATGTACAACCTCGCCAAACTGAAAATCCCGACGGTGGCCGTGGTGCAAGGCGCGGCGTTCGGCGGCGCGCTGGGTCTGATCAGTTGCTGCGACATGGCGATTGGCGCAGACGACGCACAGTTCTGCCTGTCGGAAGTACGCATTGGCCTGGCGCCGGCGGTGATCAGTCCGTTTGTGGTGCAAGCCATCGGCGAGCGCGCGGCACGGCGTTATGCGCTGACGGCCGAGCGTTTTGGCGGCCAACGGGCGCGTGAGATTGGATTGCTGTCCGAAAGCTATCCGGCGGCCGAGCTTGAACAGAAAGTCGAACAATGGATCGACAACCTCCTGCTCAACAGCCCCGCCGCCATGCGCGCCAGCAAGGATCTGCTGCGTGAGGTCGGCAACGGCGCGCTGACGCCGGCCCTGCGCCGCTACACCGAAAACGCCATCGCGCGCATCCGTGTCAGCCCGGAAGGCCAGGAAGGTCTACGAGCCTTTCTGCAGAAACGTGCGCCGAGCTGGCAAGCCGCAACCACCACCAAGGAGCCGCGTTGATGAGCGCACCTGTTCTCACCACCCTGCTGGTGGCCAACCGTGGCGAAATCGCTTGCCGGGTCATGCGTACCGCCAAGGCGCTGGGCATGACCACCGTCGCCGTGCACAGCGCCACCGACCGCGAAGCGCGGCACAGCCGTGAAGCGGATATCCGTGTGGATCTGGGCGGCAGCAAAGCGGCTGACAGCTACCTGCAAATCGACAAACTGATCGCAGCGGCCAAGGCCAGCGGCGCTCAGGCGATTCATCCGGGTTATGGCTTTCTGTCGGAGAACGCCGGGTTTGCTCGCGCCATCGAAGCGGCCGGCCTGATCTTCCTCGGCCCACCCGCCTCGGCCATCGACGCGATGGGCAGCAAATCCGCCGCAAAAGCGTTGATGGAAACTGCCGGCGTGCCGCTGGTGCCGGGTTATCACGGCGAAGCTCAGGATCTGGACACCTTCCGCGATGCTTGCGAGCGCATCGGCTATCCGGTGCTGCTCAAGGCCACCGCTGGCGGTGGCGGTAAAGGCATGAAGGTCGTCGAGGACGTCAGTCAACTGGCTGAAGCGCTGGCCTCCGCACAGCGTGAAGCGCAGTCGTCGTTCGGCGACTCGCGGATGCTGGTGGAGAAATACCTGCTCAAGCCGCGCCATGTGGAAATCCAGGTGTTTGCCGATCAGCATGGCAATTGCCTGTACCTGAACGAGCGCGACTGCTCGATTCAGCGCCGGCACCAGAAGGTCGTCGAAGAGGCACCCGCACCGGGGCTGAGCCCGGAACTGCGCCGGGCCATGGGCGAAGCGGCTGTGCGTTCGGCGCAGGCCATCGGTTACGTCGGCGCTGGCACAGTGGAGTTTTTGCTGGATGCTCGCGGCGAGTTCTTCTTCATGGAGATGAACACGCGGCTGCAGGTCGAACACCCGGTCACCGAAGCCATCACCGGGCTCGATCTGGTGGCCTGGCAGATTCGCGTTGCTCGCGGCGAAGCACTGCCGATCACCCAGGATCAGGTGCCGCTGAACGGGCATGCGATTGAGGTTCGATTGTATGCGGAAGATCCGTCGAATGACTTCCTGCCGGCAACCGGGCGTCTGGATCTGTATCGCGAATCCGCCGCAGGGCCGGGGCGCCGTGTGGACAGCGGCGTTGAGGAAGGCGACGAGATTTCGCCGTTCTACGATCCGATGCTCGGCAAGCTGATTGCCTGGGGCGAGGATCGTGAACAGGCGCGTTTGCGGCTGCTGAGCATGCTCGATGAGTTCGCGATTGGCGGGCTGAAGACCAACATCAACTTCCTGCGGCGGATCATCGGTCATCCGGCGTTCGCGGCGGCCGAGCTGGATACTGGATTCATTCCGCGCTATCAGGAACAGTTGCTGCCAGCGCCTGCTGCGCTGAGCGATGAGTTCTGGGAGGCGGCGGCGCAGGCTTTTGCACAGAGCCTGCCGGGGATGGCTCGGGCGGATGATCCGGCTTCGCCTTGGGCGCTTCCCAGCGGTTTGCGCGCTGGGTTGCCACGGGAAATCACTCTGCATTTGAGTTGCGAGGGGCAGGACCGGGCGTTGACGCTCGGTGCTGGCAGTAATGCAAAACTGATCGGCGAGCAACTGATACTCGAGCACGACGGGCTGCGTCGGCAGCTGCGGGCGATTCGTCGTGAAGAGGTGCTGTTTCTGCAATGGGACGGCGAGTTGCGACGCGTTGAAACGTATGACCCGATCAGCGCTGTCGACGCCAGCCACAGCCATCAGGGCGGTCTGACGGCGCCGATGAACGGCAGCATCGTGCGGGTGCTGGTGGAGGCCGGGCAATCGGTTGAAGCCGGTGCGCAATTGGTGGTGCTCGAGGCGATGAAGATGGAGCACAGCATCCGCGCGCCCCATGCCGGGGTGATCAAGGCGCTGTATTGCCAGGAAGGCGAAATGGTCAGCGAAGGCAGCGCGCTGGTCGAGTTGGAGGAAGCTTGAAAGGTGGATCGATCCTACGCCTGGCGAGGATCGATCTGACTAGTATTTGGCCGTTGCCTGAACCACGACACCGATGATTCGGCACTCATCGGTCAACAAGGCTTTCGGCCAGGTCGGATTGAGCGGCACCAGGTAACGCTGGCCGCCCTCTTCGATCAGCTTGCGGAAAATCGCCTCGTCGCTGTCCGGCCACTGGGCGATCACCAGTTTTCCGGGCTCGGCTTCCAGCGCCGGGTCCACCAGAATCATCATCCCTTCGCCGATGCTCTGCCCGGTGGGCGCAGTCATCGCGTTACCCGTCACCGTCAGCCAGAACGCCGGGCCACGGGCGTGGTAATCCGTCAGTTCGAAACGTCGCTTGTCCTTGGCACTCGAATACGCTGGCTGGCTCTCGCGGGCCTCGACCGGCGCATTCCACTCGCTGACCGGATAGCGAAAGTAAGGGTTGTACTTCTGCGCCAGGGGCATTTCGTCGTCCGCATCGATCTGCGGTTCACGAATCACCACCGCGACCTCGAGATACTCCATGCCCAGCGCTTTCAGCACGCGGTTCATCTGCGTGATGCCGGGCTCGCGGCGCTTGTTCAGCCAATGGCCGATACCGCCCTGCGACATGCCGACGCGCTCGCCGAGTTCGACTTGAGTGACGTTGAGTTCACTCATTTTGGCCTTGACCAACTCAATCCATTTATCCATGTGCGGCACCATACGTGGACGCCTGCGGCCGGCAAAACACATATTGTAGTATTTAAATTCTGGTCACAAATACTGATAGTACTATTCTTGGGTCACGGATTTGAATCGACCAAGGAGTGACCTTTCACCATGAATATCACCAGCAAAGACTTGCCCGACCTGCAAATGGATACCACCTTCACCTCCCCGCAAGGGTGTGCCGCTGCGCAACGGGCGTTGGACTATTACTTGAAACCAGCTGTGTCAGAACCGGATGCAGAGGAACGCTTCTTCGGCGTGAACAGCAACCTGAGTGGCGAAGAATCCCTGGTCCACGCCTCCGACCTGCTGCGATGCGCAGCAGCCACGGCGTTCAAGGCTGCGGATGGCTTACAGGGCGTCAACCGGGATCTGGCGTTTTCGGTCGTGCACATGGTGGACATGGCACGAGCGATGGTCGATCACTCGCTAGATGGCGCGGTTCGCTGAAGACGGGAGTTCGGACGGACAGGAAAGAACTTTCCAATCGCGCAGATAAAAACATTTGACTTGCAAATGATAATGATTATTATTGCAAGCAGCTGGTCGCGAGATCAGTCGATGGACCAGAGACCTTAGGTCGGTCTTCTGGACTATCTCCTCATCAGGCTAATCACGGTTTTTGACCCGGCTTTTTGCCGGGTCTTTTTTTTGCCAGTTTTCTGGCTTGTGGCTTCAGGCTAATGAAGTCTTTGGGTGCCGCAAATTCGATGGCGCGGATAATATCAAAAGAATATTGCCTGGCAAGCGAACCCCGGCCGCATTGGGGCAAAGTAATGCCAATTAGCACTTGAGAATCAATCGCATAGCCACTAAGCTGCATCCGCGTCACGGAAGACGCCCCCCGCCGCAACCCGCAATTTCCCTCGGTTTCACCCCTGTCTTGCGTGTAAAGTAGCCGCCATAAAAATCATATTCAGGAATCGATTATGACCGTGGCCAAATCTTCGTTCGACATCAGCGCCAACTTCGACAGCGGCAACATCCAAGTCATCGACATCAGCAACCCGCTCAACCCGGTTCTGGCAATTCGGCCAGATACCCGCAGCGGCCATTTCCAGTGGTTCCACTTCAAGGCCAGCGGCCTGCACGTTCATCAGGAACACTGGTTCCGACTGGTCAACGCCAGTCAGTCCTCCTACAACAAGGCCTGGACCGGCTATCAGGCGGTCGCCTCTTACGATCACGTCAACTGGTTCCGCATTCCGACCCAATTCGAAGGCGACAGCCTGCGCTTCTGCCTCGAAGCCGAGCAGACCCACGCCTGGTTCGCCTACTTCGAGCCCTACAGCCGTGGCCGTCATGATTGGCTGATCGAGCAGGCGCTGACCAAGGCCGGCACCGAACTGCTGGCCACCGGAAAAAGCGTCGAAGGCCGCGACATTCAGCTGCTGCGCAAAGGCACTGGCGCCGAAGGTCGCCGCAAGATCTGGATCATCGCCCAGCAACATCCCGGCGAGCACATGGCCGAGTGGTTCATGGAGGGCGTAATCGAACGCCTGGAACATCATGACGATCCAGTGCTGAACAAACTGCTGGCCAGCGCCGATCTGTACCTGGTGCCGAACATGAACCCGGACGGTGCCTTCCACGGTCACCTGCGCACCAACGCCATGGGCCAGGACCTGAACCGCGCCTGGCAGAACGCCAGTCAGGAAGTCAGCCCGGAAGTACTTTTCGTACAACAGCAAATGGAAAAGCACGGCGTCGATCTGTTCCTCGACGTACACGGTGACGAAGAAATCCCCCACGTGTTCACTGCCGGTTGCGAAGGCAACCCGGGTTACACCCCGCGCCTGGAGAAGCTCGAAGAGCATTTTCGCAGCCACCTGAAACACACCACCAAAGACTTCCAGACCAAGTACGGCTACACCCGCGACGAACCGGGTCAGGCCAACATGACTCTGGCCTGCAACAGCGTCGGCCAGAAGTTCGACTGCCTGTCACTGACCCTGGAAATGCCGTTCAAGGATCACGATGACGCGCCGAACCCGCTCACCGGTTGGTCGGGCAAGCGCTCGAAGCAACTGGGCAAGGACGTGCTGACCACCATCGCGGACATGGTCGACACCCTGCGCTAATCCCCTCGGATTTTCGCTTCACGAAAGATCGCAGCCTGTCTGCGATCTTTTTTTTGCGCCGACGTTTACTCAATCAGGTTGCAAATAAAAACCGGATTACTTACCGTCATTCAAGTTTCAACTTGAAACCTGAAAGGACCCGGGACATGAAAACTGCAACACTCGATAAAGATGTCGTGCTGCTTTTTGCCATCGCTTGCGGCCTCGCGGTGGGCAACGTGTATTACGCCCAGCCGCTGCTGGATGCGATGGCCAACGCCTTTGGCCTGTCGCCGGGCAGCATCGGCATCGTCATGACCTTGACCCAGGTCGGCTACGGCTTCGGGCTGTTATTGCTCGTACCCCTCGGCGACCTGCTCAACCGCCGGCGGCTGATCGTCACGCAAACGCTGTTGTCCGCCGCAGCCTTGCTGATGATCGCTCTGGCCTCGAACAGCGCCTGGCTGCTGATCGGCGTCACTTTGACCGGCCTGCTGGCCGTGGTCACCCAGGTTCTGGTCGCCTACGCCGCAACCTTGGCCGTCCCGGCGCAACGCGGCAAGGTGGTCGGCGTGATCACCAGCGGCATCGTCGTCGGCATTCTGCTGGCGCGCACGGTGGCCGGCGGCATGGCTGATCTGGCCGGCTGGCGCTCGATCTATCTGCTGTCGGCGGGATTGACGCTGGTGATGGCCGCGCTGCTGTTTCGGGTGTTGCCCAAGGATGAAGAAGCACGACCGACCACGCGTTACGTGGCACTGATCGCCTCAGTGTTCAGCCTGTTTCGTGAAGAACCGGTGCTGCGCCAACGAGCAATCCTCGCCCTGCTCACCTTCGCCAGCGCCATGGTGTTGTGGACGCCGATGGTGTTGCCGCTGGCCGCCCCGCCGCTGTCGCTCTCCCACAGTGAGATCGGATTGTTCGGACTCGCCGGCGCGGCCGGCGCACTGGCCGCTGCCAGAGCCGGACACTTGGCGGATAGAGGATGGGGGCAATGGGTCAGCGGTCTGTCGCTGCTGCTGATGCTGGGCTCGTGGTTGCCAATCGCGCTCACCCAGTTATCACTATGGGCGCTACTGCTTGGCGTTATCACCCTGGATCTGGGCTTGCAGGCCGTGCACGTCACCAGCCAGAGCATGATCTACAGCGTCCGCCCGGAGGCGCAAAGCCGACTGACCGCCGGCTACATGCTGTTTTACTCGATAGGCAGCGCCTTGGGCTCAATCGCCTCGACCGCCATGTACGCCTGGGCAGGATGGCCGGGCGTCTGCTGGCTGGGTGCCGCAATCAACATGGTCGCGTTGCTGTACTGGTGGCGAACGCTGGCCACCCGGAAACGTGGCGAGGCGGCTTGCGCCCTCGCCACGTCGGACTGACACACGATCAACCGCGATTGCGTCCCCGCAGCATGCTGTCGAGCACTTCGTCGCGGCGCACCCAGCCATGGAACAGCGCGGCCGCCAAGTGCAGCAGCACGGTCAGGAACAACAGATACGCCAGATACCCATGAGCCTTGCGCAGCAACGCGAACACCTGCGCATCCGCCGGCACGATCGACGGCAATTGCAGGGACGTGCCGAGCATCACCGGATCCCCCGCCGCGCTGATCATCGCCCAGCCGAGCAGCGGCAATACCAGCATCAGCGCGTACAGCAACAGATGAGAGGCCTTGGCCGCCATCACTTGCCAGCCCGGCAGATCCGCCGGCAGCGGCGGCTGACGGGTGCCCAGTCGCACCAGAATGCGCACGATCACCAAAGCGAGTATCGCGATGCCCAACGGTTTATGCAGGTTGATCAACCATTCATGCCGCGCCGACACCGAGGTCACCATACCGGCGCCGATGAACAACATCGCGATGATCATCAACGCCATCAACCAGTGCAGCAACCGCGCCAGCGGATTGAAATGAGTCGGTTGCGTGCTCATGGGCGAGCCTCCTTTTTGCCGGTTGGCAGTTGGCTGACTTCGCTGGTGCGACGCAGGTAGGAATCGGCGTAACCGGCCGAGCGCGCGGCCAGCAGCGGATCGTCGGAACCCTGAATGCCGGCCGGCAGCACCAGCGGATCGTAGTTGATGTCACGGCATTCGCCGCTGAGCTGCGGCTGGGTCTTTTCCAGCACCAGGGTGCCGGCGTTCAACATCTTGCGGCCGGCGGGCCAGGTCTTGCTCGCATCGTTCACCGGATCGTCGGCGTTGGCCAAGGTGATGTTCAACTGAAAGCGCAACGGCCCTTCCGCCAGGCGCTGCACCAGGTCTTTTTCAAGGAAATCGCTACCTTCAGGCGCGGTCGCACCGGCAGCGTCCTGGGCCAGAGGCGTCATGCTCCAGCGCACCGCCTGCTTCTTGCCGCTGGCATCCACCAGATAGAACGCGTTGACGCTGTTGTAGGTTTCCGTCGCGTAACTGGCCGAGGGTTTGGCGGTTTTTATCCAGGTCAGAAACGGCACGGCCTCCGGGTGTGCGGCAAAAAATGCCGGCACCTTGGTCGGGTCCGGTTTACCGGTGGCGGGATCCGGCGATTGCGCCTGCTGCAACTGATAGAACGCCTCGGGCGTGCCAACCGGGAACACCGGCATGCTGTTCATCCCGGTGCGCCACTGCTGGCCGTTGGCCTGAGTGAAACGCAGCGCCAGACTGCGGATCGGTACGGCGCTGTCCGGCGCATACGGACTGCCGGCTGGCAACGCAAAGCGCCCGACCACCGGAGTGCGCGGCTCGTTGAACACTTGCGCGACAGAATACGAGCGAGCCTCGCCGCTGCTCTCGAAATGTCCGATCACGCACACACCTTTGGCGTGATTGCGGCGAAAGCCCGGATGCACGCCGTTGTTCTTTTCCAGCACATCGACCAGCGCTTTTGGCGTCAGGCGTTGTGGGTCAAATGAACCATGAACGTAGGCAAACGCCCCGGCCAGGGCTGCGACTACCACGGCGATTCCGCCAAGACGCAACACCAGGCTCGCGGCACTCAGTGGCGGGCGTTGTGGCCCGCCGGGCGATGAACTGCGATCAACCATGAAGCACTCCAGGGCCATCGGCCACAAGTAGGAAGAATCAGCAAGACGCACGCCATCGGGATTTATTCCACGGCCCGGTATTTATTTTTCAGAACGTGGAATAACCTCCAATGCCGGGCGTCTTCCTAGTCCACAGCGTAGCGACTAGCAGAACTTCATGAGCGAATTCGACGAACAACTGCGAGAAATAATCCCCAGATTGCGGCGTTTTGCCGTGTCGCTGACACGCAACAGCAGCAGCGCCGACGACCTGGTACAGGCCAGTCTGGAGCGCGCGCTGTCGGGTTGGGGCGACAAACGCGCCGACGGCGATCTGCGCGCCTGGCTGTTTTCGATCCTGTACCGGCAGTTTCTCGATGCGCATCGGCGTTCGCGGCGGTATGCGCGGATGCTCGAATTCTTCACCGGCCGCGATGACGCCGAGCCCTCGGTGGAACGCACCGTCATTGCCCAATCGACCTTGAAGGCCTTCGACCGACTACCCACCGAACAGCGCGCGCTGCTGCTGATGGTGTCGGTCGAAGGCCTGACCTATAAGGAGGTCGCCGAGATTCTCGACGTCCCCACCGGCACCGTGATGTCGCGCCTGTCCCGTGCTCGCCAGGCCCTGCGCCAGCTCAGCGACGGGGAAATCAGCAGCCCTTCCTTGCGGATACTCAAATGATCAGTCTGCCCCCCAACGAACGCGACCTGCACGCCTACGTCGACCACCAGCTCAGCGAGGCCGACCGGCATGTGCTGGAAACCTGGCTCGCCAGTCACCCGGACGAAGCGGCGCAGGTTCGCGCCTGGCAACAGGACGCCCAGCACCTGCGTGCCGCCCTCGGCGGCGCCTTGCAACAGCCGGCCAATCCGGACCTCGATCCGGCGCTGATCCGTCAGCGCCTCAAACGCCAATCGCGCCGCCAGTGGGCCAGCGCGGCGGTGTTGCTGATTGCCGTCAGCCTCGGCGGTGTCGGTGGCTGGAAGGCCCGGGACATGACCGTGTTTCATCCTCCGGCGCCGATGACGGATGCCTTGCAGGCGTACCGTTTGATCGCCCAGCAAGGGCTTCTGCCGGCGGACTACAAGGTCGATGGCGACGGTGACATCCAGCGCTGGCTCGACCGTTATTTCACTCAGGCCAATCGTCTGCCGGACCTGACGGCAGCCGGGTTTGCACCGGTCAGCGGTCGTCTGCTGAGCACCGATGAAGGCCCGGCGGCGATGGTGATGTATGAAGACCAGAGCGGGCACAAGGTCAGTTTCTATGTGCGTCCACCGGGACCGAAAAATACCTTCCTGCCACGGGGCAGCCGCCAGGACGGGGATCTGCAGGCCGAGTACTGGTCCGGCAAGGGCTACAACTACGCGATGGTCAGCCCGACCGATACCCCGGCGGCGAAAATGCTCAAGCAATCGCTGAGCTTCTAGCCGGTTCAGAACCCGACATCCAGCACCACATTGTCCAGGTAGGTTCCGGCGGGCGGCGTGGTCTGGTCGGTGTAGATTTTCGCGTTGTAATTGAAGATCTGGCTACCGGTGCCCAGGCCGTTGCCGGGATTGACCTCGGCATCGCTGCTGGCCCGACGAGCCGCGCCGACACTGCCCCAACGGGTGGTCCCGGCACTCTTGAAAATGTCGTAGGCCAGATAGTTGCTGCCGGAAATCATCCGCCGTCGTCCGCCGACGCTCAGCGCATTCTGCCCGTCATTCAGCCCTACGGTATAGGCACTGCCCTTGGTGCAGGCGAGGTTGATGGTTTGCCCCGTAACCTGGGTGAACGCACTGACCACCGGCGCGCTGCCGAAAGCGATGTTCGGCGCGGTGATGGTGCAATCGTTGGACACCGTCAGGTTGACCGTCAGTGTCGTGGTACCGCTGTTGATGTCGCGGCCCAGGCAAAGCCCGCCGACACCGATGCCCGAACAATAATTCCAGTTCCAGAAAATGCTCAGGGTCTCGGTATACACCCCGGCCGCCACGTTGCTGCCGATGGTGGTGCCGAAGTAGAGCGGAACGGTTTTCGGCACCGTACCGCTGAGCAAACCGAGGGCGTCGATGATGCCGTTGCGGGCGAAGTCATAGGCGGTGCCTCGGGTCAGCGGGTAACTGGTACTGTTGTTGGCGTAGATCGTGTAACCGATCACGTCGCCGGTGGGCCCGAGCAAACCGCTCTGGGTCGAAGTGACGGTGGCCCAGAAATGGTCATTGTTGGTCAACAGCGACAGCAGCGAACCGGTGCAACTCAAGCCTCCGTTCAGGGTAGAACTGGGTTGCGAGGTGGTGCGCACGGCGATCGAACTGATGTTGCCGAACCCGGCCGGTGTGGTGGTGACCACCGAACACAGCGCCTGCGCCAGCCCCGGCAGCAGCAATAACAGCCACAGAACAAGCCGCGCCCGGATCATTGGCACACCAACGGGCCGATCAGCGGCACTTCATCTTGCTGCAGATCGACGCTGAATTGCGCCTGGCAAGTCTTGCCGTCCGCGAGAGTCACCCGCAGCGAATTCTGTGCCTGGAGATTTTCCAGATAGACCAGCCCGTCCCAGCCGACCACCGTTCGCGTGCCGCTCTGTTCGTGCAGCACGCCACTGCCCAGCGGCAATTCCTTTTGCTGCGCATCCACCAGCACGATGCTCGCGGCGATCACCCGGCTCAGCGGAAACTCCAGCAGATACCCACTGCCCCGCCGTACGGCGACACGCTGTTCGACATTCGGGCTGCGCACGTTGGCCGGCAGGTTCAGCGGATCGATTTCGTACTTGCCGCGGTAATAGGCGCTGCTCCACGGCACCAGCAAGTGGCCGTTACGGTCGGTCTGGCCGACCTGCTGGTTCTCGTAGCGCACCGGAATGTCCGCGTAGCCATCGGTGCTGACCACCACGAACGCATCGTCGATGCGGTTGGCGGCGAACACTTGATCATCCATCCACACCAGCGAACCGCTGGCATCGGCCCAACGGGTTTCGGCGTCGGACGTCCCGTAGACGCCGGCCTGCAGTTGCACCGATTGCAGGCGCCAGGTCACATCGGCCTGGCGGTAATCGGCGCCGTCGCCCTTGGCGTAGCCGAGATTGAAGCCCACCCCGCCCTCGGACGGCACAGCGCGGCTGTAGTTGACCCGCTGCTGCGTCTGCCCGGTCTTGCTGCGTTCGCTGCTGACGGCCAGGCTGCCGCGCAGGTCGAACGGAATCACCAGTTGCGCCTGCACCGCCCAGTTGCTGTCGCCGATTTCGCGGTTGGCCGACAGGTAGAAACTGCTGTTGCGCCACAGCGGTTTGCTCCAGCTCAGGTTGAGCAGCCGCGTACGGGTTTCGTCCGCCGCGCGAATATCGAAATAACCGACGCCGAGACTGCCCCAGCGCTCGAGGTTGAGGCTCAGGGTCGCCTGTTCACTGCGCCGGCTGAGTGTGGTGTAGGGACTGTCCACGACCGTCAGGTCGGCATAGCGGTCACGGCGTTGCAGACGCTGATAGGAAAAGCTGTAGCGCTGGCCGCTGTATTGATAACCGAGGCTCAGCTGCTGCCCGCCGTCACCGTCGAAACGACTCTGGCTGATCGCACTGTTGAGAACCCCGAAATTGCCCAGCCGCAGGTTGCCACCCAGTCCCCCTAGGGTCAGGGTATCCGCCGCTTCGGCGTGACTCTCCAGGGTAAAGGTGTCGCTGACGCCGTAGCGCAGACTGCCCGAAGTCACGCCCGGCCCGTAGCTGAAATCCTTCAGGCCGTAATCCCGGCGCAACGTACCGGCGGCCACCGAAAAATCGCTCAGACCCTTTTGCAACAGGCTGCTGGTGACGTAGAACGGCACCGTGGTCGACACCTGCCGGCCCAGCGCATCGGTAGTCACCACCACCGCTTCGCCAGCGCCGTTGATGAACGGAATGTTGGTCAGGGTGTACGGCCCCGGCTGCAGGTCGGTGCTGCTGGACTTGTAGCCGTTGATGAACAGATCCACCGAGGACGGCACCGCCGCTTCCCCGGCGAACTGCGGCAGCGGATAGGTCACCAGATCCGGACGCACCGCAAAATCCCTTGAGAACTGCACACCGCCCAGCCGTACCGAACTGCTCCAGGGCAAGGCGCCGCTGACCACGTCCCCGGCCTCGTAGGTCAGCATCCGTTCATCATCGGAGTAGCGCCAGGTGGTGTCGTAACGCAGATAGCCGTTGTCCAGCGTGCTGACCGCATCCCCCGACAACGTACGGCGATATTGCCCGGTGTTCGACAACGTGCCCCAACTGTCGAACAGCCGCACCTCGTTCCACGCCGCGAGATAAGTGCCGGCGTCGTCGGTGTCATTGAGGTAGAGGTCATAGTTGAACAAAGCGCCGAAACTGCTCAGCGCCGGGGTGCGCGGATAGACTTCACGGTTACCGATGAACTGCTCCGGCAGCCAGTCCGGCGGCACGTCGAGCAGCAAGCGCTGGCTGACGCTGTCGTAATCGCTGTGCAGGCCCGGCAGGCCGTCTAGATCGACTTCGGCACCGGCCTCTTCCGGCAGCTTCATGCCGGTGTCGCGCAATACGCTGGCCGGCAGGAACAGGCGCCCGCCGCGCTGCTCCACCGCCACCACCCGACCGGTATTCATCTGGTTGACCACCAGTTCCAGAAACAACTGTGCATCACTCACGGCCTCCATGCCGCTGGGAGGCGGCGGCAGTTCACCGGCCCCGGATGGATGAATGAACATCAGGCACCACGCGCCGGTCATGAGCCACAACGGACGCTGAATACGTCGAGCCCATCCCGGACTCATTAGCGTGTTACGTCCGTCAATGGACTGATTCCTCCTGAAACCGCTGGCGCCGAAGCCTGATCACTTCGACATGACTCGCTATGGCTATCGCGCCGGCGGAATGCTCTGCACCTTGGCCGCGCCATTGATCCGTCCCGCCAGCTCTCCCGCCACCGGCCCCGGTGCCGGCCAGCGCATCACCGCGCCGGGCAATACGTAACCGAGCAGACCCTCGGCCAACGGTTTGCTTTGGCCACCCTGCTTGATGGCGACATCGGTCAGCCGCGCATGAACCGCGCCCTGATTGCGCACTTCCACATAAGGACGGCCCTCCACCGCCACCGTGCGCCAGCTCAATTGCGGCAGGCCGATGCCCTTGGGATCACGCTGGCGGGCGCTGTCCTCCTTGCTCCACAAACCCGCGCCATAGGCGAACAGCGGTACTGAGTAGCGCATCTGGAAGCGGATCGCCGCAGCGGTCTTGCCGTCTTCGGCGACGGGCGGCTGGGCCGAGGGGATTTCATCGATGATGATCCGGTACGCCAGCTCCTGGCCTGGCGGCACGTCCTTGGTACGGGTCAGGCGCACCAGTTGCTTCTGACCCGGCTCGATCTTCGCCACCGGCGGACTGCCGATCACCTCGCGTTGATTGCGGTATTGCTCTTCGAAACCGCTCTGGCTCCAGCCAAACACGCGGATCTGCAGGTTGGCGGTTTCCGTGCCGCGATTTTCCAGCCACAGCGCACTGGCCTGCTGATCGGCCTCCAACACCGGATCGATCGGCCAGATCAGCACCGAACTGGCGGCCTGGGCCTTGAGCGTCCCGAACATGACCAGCGCCAGCACGGCGCAACACGCGAACGAATAGCGTGACGTGAAAAACCCCATAAACCTGCTCCTTGTCATTTCACATCACCACGACAGCTGCACCTGCAACACATCGCTGTATGTCCCCCCGGGTTGATTGCCCGGCAATTGCACCTGCCCGTAGATAGGCAGACTGATGTTGTTCGCATCGCTGTAGGCCACCGCCACGCTCTGGCCGATGCCCAGGCTCTGGCTGTACGCCGCATCGCGAAACAGCGCATACGCCACCTTCGCGCTGCCTCCGCTGATCTGCATGCGTCGCCCGCCGCTGTTGTACTGGCCGCCATCGACCGTCATGTTCAGCGCCACCCCCGGCGTACATTGCAGCGTCACGCCACCGGTCAACGCGACCTGTACCGTGCCGGTGGCCAGCGCCGAGCGCGAACCGAAATTCAGCCCGCCATAATTCGATACGCCCCCCACCACCAGACAGCCCGGTGTCACCGTGGCACTGACCTGAAAACTATGACTGGTCACCGCCGCCAACGGCAGCGGCAAGCTGCCCGCACACAGCAGGAGCAGCGAAGCACAGCCATGCCGGCCCATGGCGCTAGAACGTCAGTTCAACGGAAATCGTGTCGGTGTACGTGCCCGCCGGCAGCCCGGCCTTGCCCACCGCCTGACCGTAGATGTTTACGGTCTGCGCCACACCGGTGCTGGCCGCGAGGTTGATCACCCCGTCGATGGCCAGCAATTGCGAGTGCCCGGCGTCGGTGTACAGGTCATACGGCACGTAATTGGCCACTCCGTCATACAACGCGCGAGTGCCACCCGGCGAGAGCCCGTCATGGGCGCCGGCCCGGACCTTGACCGTCGGCGTGGTGCCGGCCGAGCACAGGATCGACAGCGCCCCGCCCCCGCCGCCCAGCACCTGCCCGGTGGCCGTGGTGAACAGGCTGTTGGCGGTGCCGAAGTTCAACGCACCGAAGTTCAGCCCGGTAGAACCGCCGGAACCGTTGACCTGGCAACTGCTGATCAGGGTCAGGCTGGAAGTGATCTGGCCGGTGACCGTGGTGGCGGCATTGACGCTGGAAGCGAGCGTCAGGCCGAGCAACGACAAACCTATCCTTGATGCAATCGTACGCATGGTGTCCGTCCTCTACGGGGTTACCAGTCGAGCGTCACCGTCAGGGTGTCGGTATAGACACCGGCCGGTACCGCACGGGTGTTCGCCACCACCGAACCAAATACCGGAATGGGTATCTGTGCGCCGCTGGTGACAGCGAAATTGTGTTGTTGACCAATGCTGTAGCTCTGGCTGCCGGAGGCATCGAGAAACAGCTGATAGGGAAGTGTCTGGCGCCCGTTGCTCAGGCGGCGGGTGGTGCCGTCGCCATGGGTGCCGCCGTCGATGGTCACGGTGAACCCGGTGACCGAAGGGTTGCAGGCGACATTCAGCTGGCCGCTGCCTGCTTCGCTGAGGCTGGCCTTGATCGGTGCGTTCCAGGTCGGGCCCTGCTGGCCGAAATCAAGAGAGCCCAGCCCATCCACCGGGCTGGCGGGGCTGGAGGCGTTGGTCACTTCGCAGCCGGCGATCAACGTCAGCCGCGCGACGATCTGCCCACTGACTGCCGCTGGCGCGACCTCGGCGAACATAAGCAGCGTGGCTATGGCGATTACCCGCCCGTGTCTGCCCATCATTGAGCGCCTACTCCTTCAGGATCACTCGAACATTGCGCTCATCACTGAACGCCCTTCCCTGCGCCACCCGGATCCAGCGGATGGCTGAAAAAACGCCGCGATCACCAAGTGACCGTCACCTTCACCAGATCCGAATACCGGCTGACCCGTGGCACTTCTGCCATCCGTTCGATCCGCCCGTATAGCGGCAAGTCCACCGTGCCGCTGTCCGGCACCCGGCCACTGACCGGCACATCCACCACCAGCGGCACCCGCCGCGCAGCGTCCTGATACAGGCGATAAGGAATCGGCTTGCTGCCGGCCTCCCCCACCATATAGCGCACCTCACCGACGCCACCGTGCAGGCCGCCATCGACACGCAACTGGTACGGGGTGTCCGGGTTGCATTCCAGACGCGGCAGGCGCGAATTCGTCAGCGCCGCTCCGAGTGGCCCGTCCCGGTCGCCGAGCCGCGCCGTGGTGCCGAAGTCGAGTACGCCCAGTTGTTCGATACCGGCTTCACGTTGCTGGCCAACCAACTGGCAACCGCGCTGCACATCGACCCGCACCTCGACCTGAAGATCGGCGGCGTGGACCGGTGCCGCGAGCCCGCCCAGCAATGCCCAGACCATCCCTGCTTTCACCGCCCGCTCCCTGATCGCGACGGCGTATCTGCCGTTACAGTGTTTCAGGTTAGCAACGGACACCGATTGCGCCAGTCGATTGGATCCAGTCACCCGCCGGGAATTGTTTCGAAAGGTTGGCAACAGGTCGAGTCATAATGTTGAAAAAACCTGTACACACCGCAGATTACTGTCTGGAAAAACGATAAAGCGCAGTGGAAGCAAAACTACCCGTCTGGTTACACTACGCCGCCGCGCTCGCGGGGAGCCGGCCCGATGATGACGGAGTGACTGCAGTGCCCGCCCGACCGCCCGAACGTTCGCGTCTGACCCATCGCTGGCCAGCCTTGCGCCGCTTCTTCGGCAAACGCTCCAGTACCGCTGCGGGCCAGTGCGCTGCCAGCGCGCAATCGGTCCGCGACTACTTCCGGCAAAAGGCCCACGGCCAGGGCTACACCCTCAGCCACAGCCAGCAGCGGGTCATCGACTGCATGGCGCAGCAGGCCGGCCTGTTGTTCGGCACCCCTGCGCAAACCCCGCCCAGCCTGTATCTGCACGGTGCGGTCGGGCGCGGCAAGAGCTGGCTGCTGGACGGATTCTTCGAGGCGTTGCCGATCGCGCAAAAGCGCCGTCTGCACTTCCATGGGTTCTTCGCCCAGTTGCACCAAGGCATGTTCGAGCATCGTGACTGCGACGATGCCCTGGCCGTTACCCTCGATGCGCTGCTGATGGATTGTCGGGTGCTGTGTTTCGATGAATTTCATGTGCATGACATCGGCGATGCGATGCTCATCTCCCGCTTGTTCAAGGCGCTGTTCAAGCGCGGGATCCTGTTGCTGGTGACCTCCAACTACCCGCCCGAAGGCTTGCTGCCCAACCCGCTGTACCACGCGCGGTTCAAACCGGTGATCGACCTGATCAATGCGCGCATGCAGGTCATGGAAGTCGGCGGCCCGCACGATTACCGCAGCCAGGCGCGTCGGCATGCGCATCAGGTGTTCACCCAAGGCTATTACGTCTGGCCGGCCACCCCGGCGCAGCGCCAGGCTTTGAAGCTGCCGCCACTCGGCACCACGCCGTTGCCATTGGCAGTCGGCAGCCGCCATTTGCAGGCGCGACTGTGCGAAGACCGGCGCGTCGGTTTCACCTTCAACGACCTCTGCGAACAGCCCACCGCCGTGATGGACTATCTGGAACTGTGCCGGCGCTTCGACCACTGGATCATCGATGAGCTGCCAGAGTTGGGCGAGTGTTCGATCGCCGCCCAGCAACGCTTCATCAATCTGATCGACGTGCTCTACGACCAGGACAAACACCTGACCCTGCTCGGCCAGCTCCCGTTGCGTGAAAGCCTCGGCGGCCAGGCGATCGATCTGGCCCGCACCCGCAGCCGGCTCGGGCAATTGCGCGAAGTGCACGAACCGGGCTGATTTGCCGTTATCATGCCGCCCATTTCCGGCGCTCGGGCGCCTTCCAGATAGCGATCCTTTTCATGCACACCCTTGCACAACTGCGCGCCGGCGAACTGTCGGGCATCACCCGGCTGGATCTGGCTGAAGGCTTGAGCGAATTTCCACCGGAGATTTTCAACCTGGCCGACACGCTGGAAGTGCTCAACCTCAGCGGCAATGCCCTGAGCAGTCTGCCGGATGACCTGTACCGTCTGACGCGCCTGCGCGTGCTGTTCTGCTCGGACAATCAGTTCAAGCAATTGCCGGCGTGCCTGGGCCAATGCCAGACGCTATCGATGGTCGGATTCAAGGCCAACCGGATCACTCAGGTGCCCGGCGCGGCGCTGCCGCCGCAGTTGCGCTGGCTGATCCTGACCGACAACGCCATCGAAACCCTGCCCACGGAACTGGGCGAGCGTCCGCTGTTGCAAAAGCTCATGCTCGCCGGCAATCGCCTGCGCACGCTGCCGCCGTCACTGAGCCAGTGCCATCGGCTGGAACTGATCCGTATTGCCGCCAACCAGTTGACCGAGCTGCCGCAATGGCTGCTGACCTTGCCGAGCCTGACCTGGCTGGCCTACGCCGGCAATCCGCTGGAAACCGAAGCCGATGCCGACGCGCTCAACAACGCGCCCCTGATCGACTGGTCGGCGCTGCAGCTGGAGCAACGGCTGGGCGAAGGCGCTTCCGGGGTGATTTACCGGGCACAGTGGCAGCCTGCGAATCAGCCGGCCACGCCCGTGGCGGTCAAGTTGTACAAGGGTGAGATGACCAGCGACGGCTCGCCGCTGCATGAAATGAACGCGTGCATCACCGCCGGGCTGCACCCGAACCTGATCCGCGTCGAAGGCCGCATCGACCAGCATCCCGATGGTCAGCAAGGCCTGGTGATGCAACTGATCGATTCGAGTTACCGCAACCTGGCCGGACTGCCGAGCCTGGCGTCCTGTTCACGGGATGTGTATGCCGATGATTGCCGTTTCAGTGCCGACGTCGCCCTGCGTATTGCCCGGGGCATCGCCTCGGTCGCCGGGCATCTGCACCGTCACGGCATCACCCATGGCGATCTCTACGGACACAACATTCTGTTGAACGATCAGGGCGATTGTCTGCTGGGGGATTTTGGCGCGGCGTCATTCCATGCCACGGCGGACACGCCTGAAACCCGTGCGCTGCAACGCCTCGAAGTGCGGGCATTCGGGATTCTGCTGGGGGAACTGCTGGCGCGCATCGACTCGGGGTTGAGTGATGAACAACGTCAGGCGCTGGAGGCCCTGGAACAGCAGTGCTGTCAGCCGGACGTGCTGGCGCGGCCGGGGTTCGGCGAGATCAGCCAGGCGTTACAGCACGCCTGAAAAAAATCGCAGCCCGAGGGCTGCGATTTTTTGGGTTGTCAGCCGGCCAGACCGACGAACATGTCCTGCACGTCGTCATGGTTGTCCAGGCCTTCGAGGAACGCCTCGACTTCAGCCATCTGCTCGTCGCTCAGACCGCTGACCGGGTTCTTCGGCTGGTAGCCGAGTTTGGCCGACAGCACGGTGAAGCCTTGTTCCGGCAGGGCTTTCTGCACGGCATCGAGGTCGGTCGGATCGGTCAGGAACAGGGTCGCACCCTCTTCGCCCGCTTCGAAATCCTGCGCGCCGGCTTCGATCGCGGCCATTTCCGGATCGGCGTCCGGGGTGTCCGGCGACGCTTCGATCATGCCGACATGGTTGAAGTCCCAGGCAACGGAACCGGATGCACCCAGTTGGCCCTTGCGGAACGCCACGCGGATTTCCGCCACGGTGCGGTTGATGTTGTCGGTGACGCACTCGACAATCAGCGGCACCTGATGCGGCGCGAAGCCTTCGTAGGTCACGCGATGGTACTGAACGGTTTCGCCCAGCAGGCCTGCGCCCTTCTTGATGGCGCGGTCCAGGGTCTCCTTGGGCATCGAGGCTTTCTTGGCCTGTTCGACCACCAGACGCAGGTGTGCGTTGGTGGCGGTATCGGCACCGTTACGCGCAGCAATGGTGATTTCCTTCACCAGTTTGCCGAAGATCTTGCCCTTGGCATTGGCTGCCGCTTCTTTGTGTTTAACCTTCCACTGTGCGCCCATTACTCACTCTCTTGATCTGTGGCGCCGAGACATCTATTGGCCGACGCATGGCGGCAAGTTTATACGGCCTAAAGTCGGCAATCGACCAAAAAATCCGCTGCGGATCGACATCTTCTACGCGCCTTGTAGGGCGATTCTGAAAAACCGGTTTGCCACGTCCAATCAACGTCGCGTTTTCGTACCCTCTTTCGCCCGTATTGCCTGACAGAGCCCGACCCACATGCTCAATGACAAGGAAAGTCCGTTTTCGCTGACCCTGGCCGAAGGCGGAATTAGCCTGCCGGTCCTGCGCTTCAGCGGTCATGAAGCGTTGAATCAGCCCTATCGGTTCGAGATCGAGGTCATGGGCCTGGCGCCCGCCTGGTCACCCGGCACGTTGCTGCATCAGACGGCGTTTCTGCATCTGGACGACGACCACGGAGTTCACGGCATCATTCAAAGTGCCAGCTGCGAACATCGCGCAACGCACCGGATCGCCTACCAACTGGTGCTGATGCCGCATCTGCAAACGCTGGAGCAACATCCCGTACGCCGGGTATTCACGCAACTGAGCGTGCCGGCCATCCTTGAGCAACTGCTCAGCGAACATCACCTGCCTGCCCACAGCTACCGGATCGAGATGACCGTCGGCCACTATCCGCCGCGTCCGTTCTGCATTCAGTACGACGAAACCGATTTGGCCCTGTTGCAACGGCTTTGCGAAGAGGAAGGCATTCACTACCACTTCGAACATCAGCCGGACGGCCATGTGGTGGTGTTCGCCGATGACAGCCTGAGCCTGCCACAGCAACTGACGGCGATTCCTTTCAACACCCAACTCGATGCGCCAACCAGCGGCCTCAGCAGCCTGTCCCAGCGGCATGAGGCAATACTGCCTCCGATGCCTGCCGGCGTACGAGAGCGAGGGCAACCGATCAAGGGTCATGAGGCCGCCAATCACACGCTGGGCAGTACCGTCGCCCCACAGGAGTCTCTGCCAACTGCGCAACGTCACGCCACCCAGCGCAGTCGCCGTCTACTCGAGCGCCAACGCTGCCGGTCGCGCTCGATTCAGGGCCGCAGCGATTGTCTGCGCCTGCTCAGCGGACGCCTGTTGCAAGTCACGGAGCACCCGGTGAACGCCTTCAACGAGCAGTGGCTGATCACCGAATTGCGTCATCAGGGCCAGCAACCTTCGATTCTCGATCCGGTACCCACGGTTCGCCGGTATCACAACGACTTCTCGGCGCTGCCCTGGTCGACCCCGTTTCGCCCGCCGCCGAAACAACCGCGTCCGCGCATTCCGGGGTATCACCCGGCGCAATTGCTTGGTGCACCGGGGCAACCGGCGCAGGTGGACGATCAGGGACGCATGGCCGTCCGGTTATGGCCGGAACATTCACCTGACGGCGCAAGCGAAGGGTTGTGGCTGCCGTTGGTCATGCCCCATGCCGACGCCTGCGTACCTCGGGAAAATCTTCCCTGCGCCGGCAGCGAAGTCTGGGTCAGTTTTCTCGACAGCGATCCCGACCGACCGATCCTCTGCCTCGACGCCTGCCGCCCCCGAGCGTCGCAGCCCACGGAAGCCGAGCCCGACGACGACCTCTTGCTCGACTGGCTGCTCAACCGCTCCGCCCCACCGCGCTGACGCTCAAGCCTTGTCGGCCTTGCCCGCCGCCGCTGCGAATTTCGCCAGACGCACATCAAGATGCCGGGGCCGCCGACCGTGATCCTCGGCGCGCTCCTTGCGGCGAATGGCGTTGCGCACCATCAGCGAGCCGAGGTAGCGGATCGGCTCCGGCGGAAAGTAACCCAGCGGCCCGTTGACCAGTGGCGAACGCGTCCACGGGTTGTCGAGGCCCTGCACCAGCGAGGCGAGAATCTGCCCGCCCATGTGGCACGGCCCGACACCGCTGCCGGAATAACCGAAACCGTAGAACACATTCCCGCTGGCACTCATCCGGCCGAAGAACGGCAGGCCGGTGACCGAGCGATCCGAGGGGCCGTTCCAGGTTGCGTCGACTTTCACATCGGCAAAGGCCGGGAAGAAGTCGTCGAGGCTGCGCTTGAGCAACCCGGTATAGGGCGAGGGCTGGTCGAACACCGGCAACATCCGCCCGCCGTAAGCGAAGGTATTGCCGCCCTTGCCGAGCATGATCCGACCGTCCGGGGTGTTGTGGTAGTAGTGCACGAAAATCCGCGAATCGAGCACGGTCACGCCGCTGGTCAAACCGATTTCCTGCAACAGATCCGGACGCGGTTCGGTGATCAACATGTCGCTGGAGACGATCGCCACACTGCGCTCGAACTGCGGGAACGCGCGGGCCATCCACGCGTTCATCGCCAGCACCACGCGGTCGGCGGTCACCCGGCCGCTCGCCGTGTGAAGGCGCGCCGGCCGGCCCTCCTCCAGCCCGGTCATCGCCGTGCCTTCATGAATCCGCACGCCCAGTTGCAACGCCACCCGGCGCAAGCCGCGCACCAGTTTGCCCGGCTGCACGCTGGCGGCGGCCGGCGAGAACCAGCCTTCCAGATGTTTTTCCGATCCGGCCATGCGCTGTACATCGGCGACCGGCCGCTGGGTAAACGAGTTGATGCCATTGCGCTCCAGCGCCGCAATCACCGCATCGGTCGAGCCGCATTGCGCGCGGTTGGTGGCGGTGTAAAGCGTGCCGTCGAGGCGGTAATCGGCATCCACGCCGTACTGCTCGCAGAACTCGCCGATGGCGTGGATGCTGCGCTCGGATTCCTTGACCAGCCGCACCGCCTCCTCGACGCCGAACAGTCGTTCCAGAGTGAAGTACTTCGCCGACCACGACAGCGCACAACCGCCGTTGCGCCCACTGGCGCCGGCGCCGCAAATGTCGGCTTCGATCAGCAACACATCGAGCTCGGGGTTCTGCTGCTTGAGCATGATCGCTGTCCACAACCCGGTGTAACCGCCGCCGACGATACACACGTCGGTGCGCACATCGCCTTGCAGCGGCGGGCAAGGTTCGGACGTGTCGAGCTGCAAAGCCTGCTCCAGCCAAAACGGTCTCATGAAAATTCTCCAGTCAGTCGGCCACGGCACAGCCTGCCGCGAGTGCCGCAGCAGGCCGCGAGGCGAGGGTTTTCAGTTACGCAGGGGTTTGATCGTCAGGGCGCGGTTGGGCACGTAGGCACGTGGTTCCATGACGCCGACCGGGCGGCTGTTCCAGTGCGGAATCAGCACCAGCGCCGAAAACAGCGCGCAACCGGCGAACACGATGAACACCGTCACCGAGTCGAAGTAACCCGGCAGCAAACCACCGAGCACCGCACCGACCGAGCCGCAGCCGTTGACGAATCCGGCCGCCGTGGCGCCGGCCTTGGCCTTGCCGAAATCGATGGCGGCTGCGCCGCTGATCATCGAATCCGGGCCGTACAGGGTCAGGCCCATCACGAACAACAATGCGACCACCAGCATCACGCTGCCGGTGTGCAAGGCGCCCATGAACAGCGCGAGGGTCACGGTCAGCGCCAGCAGACTCAACACGCAGGCCGGCATGCGGCGGGCGCCGAACAGTTTGTCCGAGGCCAGGCCGATCATGATCGGACCCAGCAGGCCCGCCAGTTCAAATGCCGTTGGAATGATCGCCGCACCGACCTTGCCGACCGAAGGCATCTGCTCGAACACAATCACCGGGCCCCACAGCAGAATCGCGTAACGCGCCGGTTTCAGCAGGAAATACGCCAGACCCAGCACCAGCACCGTACGGTTGCGCAGGATTTCCTTGAGTGGCTCCCAGACGCTGAGTTTGCTGTTGGCTTCGGCCTCTTCGGCGCTGATCACCGGCTCCGGCTCCACGGCGGGCAGGCCAACATCTTCCGGTTTGTCGCGCTGGAAGATAAAGAACAAAACCGCCACCACCGCGACCACCGCCGCGCTGGAAATGAACGCCGCGTGCCACGAACCGATCAGCGTGTACGCCCACCAACCGGCGAACGGCGAGGCCACCAGACCGCCAAATGCATAACAGGAACTCCACAACCCGAGCACGCGCCCGCGTTGTTCGGAAGGGAAGAAACTGCCGAGGTTCTTGCACAACCCCGACCAACCGGTGGACTGCGCCAGGCCCTGAATCAACATGCAGGTGGCGAAGATTGGCAAGGTCGCAAAACTGCCCATCACCAGCGCTGCCGCAGCGGAAATCAGCAACCCGCCAAGCACCACGACCCGTGGGCCGAAGCGGTCGGCGAGCATGCCCCAGGTGAACTGGCCGATGGCGTAGGCCGCCAGGTAAATCGCGTCGAGGTTGGCCATGGCCATTTTGTCGAGGGTGAAACTCGGGTCTTCGGCGATGCCCAGTTTGGCCACCGAAAAGGCTTTGCGGGTGAAATAGAACGCGGCGTAAGCGAGCCAGGTGACAGCGAAGATCTGCATGCGCCAACGCGCAATGGTGCCGATGTGCTTGTTCATTGTGGTTCTGACCTCAGGGTGTGAGTGTGCCGGCAGAATCGATGAGTAAACGCCTGTGTTTTTATTGTTGAGCACTGCGATATCACCCCGTCCCTTTGGCGACACCGGTCAGATGAGTCCTGGTTTTGCACGCACAGGCTCATGGCCAGCATCGCTGCCCGACCGGGCAGTCAGCGTTGGCGTGAGCCGATCAAAGCAATTACTGTTTAATAAATAAAATCGATTTATCGTATTTCACACATAAGCTCAGCTTGTTACTGGAGTCAGAACATGTCGGTTTCACACGCACAGCTCAAAGCCTTTCACGCCGTGGCCGTGCACGGAAGCTTCACCAAGGCCGCCGAGCGGCTTTATCTGACGCAGCCGGCGATTTCCGACCAGGTGCGCAAGCTGGAAGAACGCTTCGGTGTGTTGCTGTTCCATCGCAACAAACGCTCGGTGCGCCTGACCGATTTGGGCGAGCGCTTGCTGGCGATCACCCAGCGTCTGTTTGTGGTCGAGGCCGAAGCTCAGGAGTTGTTGCAGGAGTCTCAGGCCTTGCAGACCGGCAGCCTGATTCTGGCGGTGGATGCGCCGGTGCATGTGTTGCCGCAGATCGCCCGGTTCTGCGAACGCTACCCGGGGATCAGCGTAAAGATCGAGACCGGTAACACCGATGAATCGCTGTTTCGACTGTTCAACTATCAGGCCGATCTGGCGTTGCTCGGGCGCGATGTCAGCGATGAACGCCTGCTGTGTGTGCCGCTGCGCAACGACCCGATGGTGGCGTTCGTCTCGCGCCATCATCCGTGGGCCGAGCGTGAATCGATCTGCCTGGAAGATCTGGACGACACGCCGCTGGTGCTGCGCGAACACGGCTCGGTGACCCGCCAGACCCTGGAAGAAGAAATGGCCCGCGCCGGTTTCCGCATCCGCCCGGCGATTCAGGTCGAAGGCCGGGAAGCAGCACGGGAGGCGGTGGTGGTGGGGATTGGCGTGGGGGTGGTGTCGGCGGCGGAGTTTGGTGCGGACTCACGGGTTTGCGCGCTGCCGATCACCGATTGCACCCGGCGGTTGACCGAGACACTGGTGTGCCTGCGCGAGCAGAGTTCGCGGCGGGTGGTGGCGACGTTTCTCGAAATGGTGCGCGAAAGCCTCCCGTAGATCGTTCCCACGTCGAGGCGTCGAACCGTCCGCGTGGGAATGCAGCCCGGGACGCTCCGCGTCCCATTCGAGAGCTGGAACGCGGAGCGTCCCTTGAGGCGTTCCCACGCAGAGCGTGGGAACGATCTGGTGGTGATCAGTTGGGGGCCAACCCGAAAAACGCCTGAATCAACCGTAGCTCCCGCCGCCGCTCCACGCAGCCGATCATGTGCCGGTTTACCAGCCCTTCTCCGGCAATGGGAATCGCGACGACACGGGGGTCATGACTGACCTCCACCGATGACACCACACCTACCCCCAACTCAGCCGCCACCGCTTCCGTCACCGCCTCGCGGCTGTCCAGTTCGAGCAACACCCGTGGACTGACCGACGCCTGGGCACAGGCCTGATCAAAGGTGCGCCGGGTAATCGAACTCGGCTCGCGCAAGACCATGATCACCTGATCCAGCTCCTTGAGCCTGACCTCACCGCTGCGAGCCGCCCACGGATGTCCCGCCGGCACCAGCGCGCAGATCCGCGATTCACTCAATGCTTGCAGATGCAGCCCTTTGCGCGGTTCCACCTCGGTCAGCACCGCCACATCGGCATGCTCGGACAACAACGCCGCCAACGTTTCCTGAGCGTTGCCCAACCGTAGATTCACCGTGATCCCCGGATAGTGCGCCCGCAGGCTGGCAAGCATCGGCATGACCATGTGCGGGCCGTCCGCCGCCACCTCAAGGCGTCCGGTCAGCAACTGCCGATTGGCTTCCAGCAGCGCCTGCGCCTCTTCGGCCATGCCGAACATCGCCCGGGTGATTGCCGCCAGTTTGGTGCCCTCCTCGGTCAGCTCGACCCGGCGCGCGGTGCGTCGTAACAGGGTGATTTGATAATGCTCCTCCAGCGCCTTGATGTGTCCGGTGACCGCCGGCTGGCTGATGAACAACCGCGCGGCGGCACGGGTGAAGCTGCCTTCCCGGGCCACGGCGTCGAAGGCGCGGAGCTGGAACAGGTTCATGAATAACCCTCACTGATGGCTGGCATAACAACAAACAATTTGATTGATGATCCGGCGAATTGCAACGTAGGCCCCGTAGCTTCATCCCACAGCGCTATCGCGAGGACACACGAATGAGTACTGCCGCACCCATCCTGCTCACTCCCGGCCCGTTGACCACCTCGGCCCGCACCCGCCAGGCGATGATGGTCGACTGGGGTTCATGGGATGACCGCTTCAACCAATTGACCGCCAGCCTGTGCGAGCAACTGCTGGCGATCCTCAACGGCGCCGACAGCCACCACTGCGTACCGTTGCAGGGCAGCGGCACCTTCGCCGTCGAAGCTGCGATCGGCACCCTCGTCCCCCGCGACGGCAAGGTGCTGGTGCTGATCAACGGCGCCTACGGCAAGCGTCTGGCGAAAATCTGCGAAGTGCTCGGCCGCTCGTTCAGCACCTTTGAAACCGCTGAAGACGAACCGACCACCGCCGCCGACGTCGACCGCCTGCTGCGCGCCGACGGCGACATTACCCACGTCGCGCTGATCCACTGCGAAACCAGCACCGGTATTCTCAATCCGCTGCCGGAAATCGCTCAGGTCGTCGAACAACACGGCAAACGCCTGATCATCGACGCCATGAGTTCCTTCGGCGCCTTACCGGTGGATGCACAAAAAATCCCGTTCGATGCGCTGATCGCCGCCTCCGGCAAATGCCTGGAAGGCGTGCCGGGCATGGGCTTCGTGTTTGCCCGCAAGGAATCTTTGGCCGCAGCCGCTGGCAATTCGCATTCGCTGGCGATGGACCTGTTCGACCAGCACAGCTACATGAAGAAGACCGGCCAGTGGCGGTTCACCCCGCCAACCCACGTAGTCGCGGCGCTGCACGAAGCGCTGCTGCAATACAACGAAGAAGGCGGCCTGCCGGCACGGCATGCGCGTTACGCCGCCAACTGCCAGGCATTGATGGAAGAGATGGGCAAACTCGGCTTGCGCAGTTTCCTGCCTGCTGCGATTCAGGCGCCGATCATCGCGACCTTCCACGCACCGAAAGATCCGCGCTACCAGTTCAAGGACTTCTACGAACGGGTCAAAGCCAAGGGTTACATCCTCTACCCCGGCAAGCTGACCCAGGTCGAAACCTTCCGCGTCGGCTGCATCGGCCACGTCACCCCGGCGCAGATGCGCGAAGCCGTCGCGGCGGTGGGTGAAGTGCTGTGCGAGATGGAAGTGCTCGACATCTGATTCACCCGGCCCGCTCCCTTATTTGAATTGCATCGCCCACACAGGATTCTGACCAACATGAACTACAACAACCCAACCCAGCTGCAAGCCGCCATCCTCGACTGGGCCGGCACCGTGGTCGACTTCGGTTCTTTTGCACCGACCCAGATCTTCGTCGAAGCCTTCGCCGAGTTCGACGTCCAGGTTTCCATCGAAGAAGCACGTGGCCCGATGGGCATGGGCAAGTGGGATCACATCCGCACCCTGTGCGATCAGCCGCAGGTTGCCGAGCGCTATCGCAAGGCGTTCGGTCGCACCCCGACCGACGACGACGTCACCGCGATCTACAACCGTTTCATGCCGCTGCAGAACGAGAAAATCGCAGAGCACTCGGCGCTGATTCCCGGTGCGCTGGAGACCATCGCCCACCTGCGTCAGCAAGGGATCAAGATCGGTTCCTGCTCCGGTTATCCGAAGCAGGTTATGGACAAGGTCGTGGCACTGGCCGCCACCAACGGCTACATCGCCGACCACGTCGTCGCCACCGACGAAGTGCCGAACGGCCGCCCATGGCCGGCCCAAGCACTGGCCAACGTGATTGCGCTAGGCATCGACGATGTCGCCGCCTGCGTGAAGATCGACGACACCGTGCCGGGGATTCTCGAAGGCCGTCGCGCCGGGATGTGGACCGTGGCGCTGATCTGCTCCGGCAACGCGCTGGGCCTGGATTACGAAGGCTATCGCGCACTGGGCAGCGACGCGCTGGCCAGCGAGCGCAAGCGCATTCACGCGCTGTTCGACGGCTCGCGCCCGCACTACATGATCGACACCATCAGCGATCTGCCGGAAGTGATCGCCGACATCAACAAGCGCCTGGCCAACGGCGAGATGCCGCAAAGCAGCTGATTGCATCCATCGCGGCAAAAAAAACGCCAGTGTCTGCCCGACACTGGCGTTTTTTCATGGGCGTTTTCAGTCAAATCGCTGACTCAGCTCAGTGAAAGCTTTTTTAGCCTCGGGCAAACGCGCCAAAGGGGATTACAGTTAAGGCATGCCGTCGCAGAACGGCACGCTTGAGCCCTGAACCGTGAGGAACGCCGTATGCCGTGGACAAATTCCGAATCCCGTTACAGCACCGTGTCGATCCTGTTGCACTGGCTGATGCTGGTGCTGTTGGTGCTGGTGTACGCCAGCATGGAATTGCGCGGGCTGTTTCCCAAGGGCAGTGGCGGTCGCACGCTGATCCGCGAAGTGCATTACATGCTCGGGCTGACCGTGTTCGTGCTGGTCTGGTTTCGCCTGTTCGCCCGCAGCCTGGGCCCTGCGCCGAAAATCTTCCCGGCTTCGCCACAGTGGCAAACCGCCCTCGCACGCTTGATGCACTGGGCCTTGTACCTGTTCATGATCAGCATGCCGATCCTCGGCTGGCTGATCACCAGCGCCGAAGGTCATCAGGTGATGTTCTACGGTTTCGACCTGCCGTTGCTGGTGAGTGAAGACAAGGTGTTCGCCAAAGAGGTCGAGCACTGGCATGTGCTGATCAGCACCATCGGCTACTGGCTGATCGGTCTGCATGCGCTGGCGGGGATCTATCACCATTACGTGGTGCGCGATAACACGTTGCTGCGGATGATGCCCAAGCGCAGCCAGGGTTAACCGTCGAATCCGCGCCGGCCCTGCAAGCCGCCGGTGTGGACGAAGATCAAGCGCGAACCCCGGGCAAAGCGGCCCGCCTCGATCTGTTGTTTGAGCGCCAGCAAGGCCTTGCCGGTGTACAGCGGTTCGAGGGGAATGCCGCTGGCCTGTTCGGTTTGCGCGATGAATTCAAGCAGCGCCGGATCGACTTTGGCGAAACCGCCACGGCTGGCGTCGATCAGCTCGTAGCCTCCCATCTCACCGACAATTGCCTCGACATTGGTTGCGGCCCCGTGATCGTCGGGCACGGCCATTGCGCCGTACACCGCATGTTGTCCGGCCTCGGCCAACACCAATCCCGCGAGCGTGGTGCCCGTGCCGCAGGCCAGCCACCAACCGTGGTAGTCGTCCCAGCCAAGTTTGCCGAGTTGTTCACTGACCTGATCCTTCAGCGCCTCGCACCCCAGCGCCCCCGGCAAACCGCCGCCCCCTTCGGGCACCGGATGCAGCGTCGGATATTGCGCCTGCCACGGCTGCCAGAACCCCGGCTCGTGTCGCGCCCGATAGCCGCCGTAACCAAGCCAGTGCAGTTGCATGCCGAAATCCTGCAGATCCCTGACCGTCGGCGTGTCCTGCGGATGCCCGCGCAATAACCCGACGGTTGTGAATCCCAGGCGTTTGCCCGCAGCCGCCAGTGCATGCAAATGATTGGAGTGCGCACCGCCCAGGCTGATGATGCCTTCGGCACCCGCACGGTCGGCGGCGTTGAGATGTTCGACAAGTTTGAACCACTTGTTGCCGCTGATCAGCGGATCGATACGGTCCAGGCGCAGGACCGCGACTTCAATGCCGGCGGCGGTGAGCCAGTCCAGATGAAAGGGATCGAGGGGGGCTTGAGGTAGCCAGTCGGTGGGAGGCAGAAACATGAAGGCCGGCTCTGTGCAAAGAGCCGGCATTCTAGGGTGGATCAGAGCTCGGCGGCCAGACGCGAGCCCTGATTGATCGCACGTTTGGCATCCAGCTCGGCCGCCACATCGGCGCCGCCGATCAGGTGCACGTTCTGCCCGGCTTCGACCAAACCGTCGTGCAGCTCGCGCAGCGGATCCTGGCCGGCGCAGATGACGATGTTGTCCACCGGCAGCACTTGCGGCTCGCCGGTTTCGCCGATGCGGATGTGCAGGCCTTCGTCGTCGATTTTCAGGTATTCGACGCTGTTGAGCATCTGCACCTGCTTGTTCTTCAGACCGGTGCGGTGAATCCAGCCGGTGGTCTTGCCCAGACCGTCGCCGACCTTGGATTTCTTGCGTTGCAGCAGGAACACGTCGCGCGCCGGTGCGTGCGGTGCAGCCTTGATCCCGGCCACGCCACCACGGGCTTCCAGATGCATGTCGATGCCCCACTCTTTCCAGAACGCGGCGCGATCCTGACTGGTGGCCACCCCTTCGTGGACGAGGAATTCCGACACGTCGAAACCGATACCGCCGGCACCGATCACCGCCACACGCTTGCCGACCGGTTTGCGCTCGAGCAGCACATCCAGGTAGCTCAGCACTTTAGCGTTGTCGACACCCGGAATCGCCGGAAGACGCGGCGCAATGCCGGTCGCCAGAATGACTTCGTCGTAACCGCCCTCGACCAGTTTCGCCACGTCAACGCGGGTGTTCAGGCACACCTCGACGTTGGTGGTCTGCAGTTTACGTTTGAAGTAACGCAGGGTTTCGTAAAACTCTTCCTTGCCCGGCACACGTTTGGCGACGTTGAACTGGCCACCGATTTCGCTGGCCGAATCGAACAGCGTCACCTGATGCCCGCGCTCGGCGGCCACGGTGGCGGCGGACAGACCGGCAGGACCGGCACCGACCACGGCGATCTTCTTGATCTGCTTGACCGGCAGGTAGTTGAGTTCGGTCTCGTGGCAGGCACGCGGGTTGACCAGGCAACTGGTGAGCTTGCCGCCGAAGGTGTGATCGAGGCAGGCCTGGTTGCAACCGATGCAGGTGTTGATTTCGTCGGCGCGACCTTCGGCGGCCTTGTTGACGAAGTCCGGGTCGGCGAGGAACGGCCGCGCCATCGAGACCATGTCGGCATCGCCTTCAGCAAGGATCTGCTCGGCAATTTCCGGGGTGTTGATGCGGTTGGTGGTGATCAGCGGAATTTTCACCGAGCCACGCAGCTTGGCCGTGACCTTGCTGAACGCCGCACGCGGCACTTTGGTGGCGATGGTCGGAATCCGCGCTTCGTGCCAGCCGATGCCGGTGTTGATGAGGGTCGCACCGGCCTGCTCGATGGCTTTGGCCAGGGTGACGATTTCTTCCCATGTGCTACCGCCTTCCACCAGATCGAGCATCGACAGACGGAAGATGATGATGAAGTTCGGGCCGACCGCTTCACGTACGCGGCGTACGATTTCCACCGGCAGGCGCATGCGGTTTTCGTAGCTGCCGCCCCAACGGTCGGTGCGGTGGTTGGTGTGGGCGGCGAGGAACTGGTTAATGAAATAACCTTCCGAGCCCATGATTTCCACGCCATCGTACTCGGCGGTCTGGGCCAGAACCGAGCAGGTGACGAAATCGCGGATCTGTTTCTCGATGCCTTCCTCGTCCAGCTCTTTGGGCTTGAACGGGTTGATCGGCGCCTGGATCGCGCTCGGTGCGACCTGTTTCGGGCTGTAGGCATAACGGCCGGCGTGGAGGATCTGCATGCAGATCTTGCCGCCCGCATCATGCACGGCACGGGTGACGATGCGGTGCTTGAGCGCTTCTTCCTCGGTGGTCAGCTTGGCCGCGCCGGAATACACACCGCCCTCGTCGTTCGGACCGATACCGCCGGTCACCATCAGGCCGACACCGCCACGGGCACGCTCGGCGAAATACGCCGCCATGCGTTCGAAACCACCCGGCTTCTCTTCAAGGCCGGTGTGCATCGAACCCATCAGGGTGCGGTTGCGCAACGTGGTGAATCCCAGGTCCAGCGGGGCCAACAGGTGCGGGTATTGAGTGGCGGTCATCGTTAACTCCACAGCAAGCAATCACGGAAAATGCGGGAGCTCTGCGTCCCCCGTCAGTCATGCTCGACAGATTAGGAGTCGCATCGCTGTCACTCAATGACCGTAACTGACAAGTTATTGATCCAAATGCGCAGCGCCCCTTGGCAAGCCGGGGCTGGCGCCCTACCCTGTCCGCACACCCTGTACCCGGTTGCTGTTGGATTTCATGCGCAAACTTCTGTACCTGACTTTTTCCATGGCGCTCATCGCCGCGCTCACCTTCTACGCCATGTGGGCGGCTGACCGTCCGGCCGGTCATTACCTGTCGGACCTGCGGATCAAACTCGCGGTCGATCAGGGCACCCCAGCCGATCGCGGCAACCTGCTGGGCATCCAGCCCGAGCTGTTCCCCACCGACTACCAAAGCCCCGAACGCCTGCACCGCAAGCTCGCCGCCTATTTGCAGCAGGCGCAGGATCAAGGCCTGTTGAATGAAAAAACCGTGGTCATCCTGCCGGAGCATGTCGGCACCTGGCTGATGATCAGCGGCGAGAAAGATGAGCTGTACCAGGCCGCCACCCTCGCCGAAGCAATGAACTGGCTGGCGGCGAGCAACCCGGTGCAGTTTGCTCGCGCCTGGCTCACCGCCAAGGGCAGCAGCCGTCTGGATGACGCGCACCTGCGCATGAAGTCCCGGGACATGGCCAAGGACTATCAGGCACTGTTCGGTGGCCTGGCCAAGGAATTCCACGTCACCCTGGTGGCCGGCTCGATCGTGCTGCCTGAACCGAATATCACCAACGGCCGACTCAAGGCCGGCAGTGGCGCGCTGTACAACAGCACGGTGGTCTTCGGTCGCGATGGCGCCCCGCTCGGCCAGCCACAGCGGCAGATGCGCCCGATCTTCGATCAGGACGAACCATCCGGCACTCGCGCAGCTTCCCGGATCAATGTGATCGACACCCCGGCCGGACGCCTCGGCGTGTTGATCGGCAGCGACAGTTGGTATCCGGACAACTACCGCAAACTCGACGAGCAAGGCGCGCAGCTGATCGCGGTGCCCGCGTTCGTCGTCGGTCATGGCGTGTGGGATCAACCGTGGAAGGGTTACAAGGGCTTGAGCGTGCCGGACTCGGTCAGCCTTAAACCGGGAGACGTCAGCGAAGGCCAGGCCTGGCATCAACTGACCCTGACCGCGCAACCGCCGGCCAGCAAGGCGCTGGCCGGTATGAGTGTGTTCCTGCGCGGGCAGTTCTGGGATAAACCGAGTTCCGGGCAAAGTTTCCTCAGCAGCAACGGCCAGCAATTCGCCGACAGCGAAGCCCGCGGCGCGCGCCTGCTGAACCTCTGGTTGTAACCCGTGAAACCGCAGCCGATGCGTCTCGGGGATCTGTCGGTGGGCTTTGTTCACAGCCTGGCCGATGCCGTACGCAGCCATGACGTCGATCCGCTGCCATTGCTCGAACAGTACGGTTTGGACACCGCACGACTGGCCGAAGCCGGCGCCCGCCTGTCGATCCCGCGCTACATGCGCCTGGGGCATGGCGCGATTCAGCTGACCGGCGATCCGGCACTGGGGTTGCGCATGGGCCGGCTCAGTCGCCTGAGTCAGGCCGGGCTGGCCGGTGTGACCGCCGCGCAGGCCCCGACCGTGCGCGAAGCCGCTCGCTGCCTGACTCGTTTCGAACCGTTGTACGGTTCCAACTATCGCGGCCAGTCGAGTTTCCACGAAGACGCCAGCGGTGCGTGGCTGCGCTTCTACTCGATCAGCCCGTACAACGCGTACAACCGCTTTGTGGTGGATTCGATCATTGCCGGCTGGCTGCATCAGCTGTCGAGCGTCAGCCCCGAGCCCATGCGCGCCGAACGGATCGAGATCGAATTCGACAGCCCGGATTATCGCGACGCCTATGCGGTGCTCGGCGAATGCCCGATCCAGTTCGGCGCTAAACACAATCAACTGCGCCTGAGCCTCACCAGCCTGGCCCAACGCAACCCGGAGCATTGCCCCAGCACCTGGAAACATTTGCTCGGGTTGTGTGAACGGGAACTGGAGCAATTGACCCGCACCCGCAGCCTGCGCGAA
Source organism: Pseudomonas sp. GW456-12-1-14-TSB6 (assembly GCF_059424205.1). Lineage (NCBI taxonomy): Bacteria > Pseudomonadati > Pseudomonadota > Gammaproteobacteria > Pseudomonadales > Pseudomonadaceae > Pseudomonas > Pseudomonas sp. GW456-12-1-14-TSB6. Next base: position 47,696 of record NZ_JBWKZE010000013.1, on the reverse strand, counting down.
CGCATCACGCAATTGCTCGGGCCGTTGCTCAATGGTGGCCGGGAACCGGATCTGGAAGAAGTGGCGGCACGCCTGAAGCTGCCGACCTGGACGTTACGGCGCAAACTGGCCGAGGAAGGCACGCAGTTTCGCGCGATCCTCAATGACACCCGCCGTGATCTGGCAATGACCTACATCCGCGACACCGAACTGGCATTCGGTGAAATTGCCTACCTGCTGGGCTTTGCCTCGGCCGAAGCTTTCCAGCGCGCCTTCAAGCGCTGGAACGGCCAGACACCGGGCGAATTTCGCCGCAGTCACCGCAAGACAGGCTGACGCCTTACAGCTCGGTGGCGTCTTCCGCAGGCTCTGGTGAATCCAGCTCAAAGGCCTGGAATTCAAGCAGTTCTTCTTGATAGTCATCCATTGCGTAATCCCCCTACTACTTGCTTGAAATGGCCTGGAACAAATGACCAGTGCCTCGAGCATAAAGTGCCCGTGTGAAGGAAAAATGAAACACGGCCTTCATGAAATAAACGTAGCAGGCGGTCAGGAATTTATCGCGGGAAATTTTTCGACGGGGCTTGCAGGAAGAAGCTCAAGGGAGACAACAAAACGCCACGCGTCCGACAGGGGTCGGAGGCGTGGCGTGAAGTTCACTGCCCGGAGGCAGGCATGGCCGGGATCGGCTCGGAGGGCGGCGGTATATCCGTCGGATTGGCCGGTGGCGTGATGGTTTCCGTGGCGGGCGCAGGCTCGGTAACCGGTGCCGGGGTAATCGGCGCCGCTTCCGCTGGCGGCGCTACCGGCTCGGAACTGGCAGGGGTCGCTTCTGCAGGCGCTGGCGTCGGTGCTGCAGCGGGCTCGGCGGCCGGTGCTGGGGCCGGTTCAGCCGCTGGAGCTGGAGCCAACGGAGCCGGTGCCGCTTTAGCCTCCGGCACACCCAGGTCGGTCTTCGGTTTTTCGGTGATGTGCGCGGCCTTCTTCGCGTCAGCCGGCAGGAACAGCTCGACCAGCGTGAAGAAACGCTCGTAGAACTTCTGCGACGACACGGTTTCGCTGGCCACCTTGACCATCGAATCGTCAGACGAGCCGATCGGCATCGAGACCGAGCCCAACACGCCAACCCCGAGGCTGGCCGAGTTGTTGGTCTTCTTCAGCGCGTAGCGGTCCTGCAGGGCGTTGGCGAACACGGTGGCGTGATGGCCGGCGCTGCCATCATCGGCGCAGACCACGTTGAAGCTGATCTCCAGGTGGGTTTCGCCGGTCTGCTGGAAGCTCTTGTGCCCGCTGACCAGTTTCGGGTCGTTGCTGGTAATGATGTAGCCCTGGCTGAGCAACGCTCGGCGGGCCGCTTCGCAACTGGCGGTGTCGGTCACCGGGTAATTGCGCGAAAAGGTGCCGGAGTCGTCGAAATTCTCATGCTCGTAGATGGGCTTGTCCTTGGAGCAGCCGGCAGCGGCGGTCAGCAACAACGCCAACCCGATGAAACGCACGGGAATAGAATTCAACATTAAACATCCTGAGGGAAAACGGTCCGGGGCGTATTGTGCAACAGATCGCTGCCCCGCGGCGTATGGATTAGTGTCTTAAAACAGTTACAACTCTATCGACCTTCAGTGGCAGGAAAAAGTCGCGCCGATAAATGATCGATGAACACCCGCAACTTGGCGGTTGCATGCCGGCTCGACGGCCACAGCACCCAGAACTGTCCGACGTGCTCCAGATGCTCATCCAGCACGCGTTGCAGGCGACCCTGCTGCTGCGCCTCAAGGATCATGAAGTCCGGCAGACAAGCGATGCCCATGCCCGCCAGCGCTGCATGCCGCACGGCTTCGATCGACGTACTGACCAGGCGTGTCGGCAAGGTCGGCTCGGGAGCGCCCTCCTCGCGTTTGAACGGCCAGGACTCCAGTTTGCCGGTGGCGTGAAACGTATGGCGCAGGCAAGCGTGCTCCGCCAGATCGGCCGGGGTGTGCGGTTCGCCGCGTTCGCGCAGGTAAGCAGGACTGGCCACCAACACCATATGAAACTCGCCCAACGGTCGTGCCATCAGTCGCGAGTCCCGAGGCTTACCCGTTCGGATCACCGCATCGAAGCCCTCTTCAACCACATCGACCATGCGATCGGTCAGGTCCAGATCCAGTTCGATCTGCGGGTACAGCGCCATGAACTCGTTCATGACCGGCATCACCAGGTCATGCACCTGGGGCAGGCTGACCCGCAACTTGCCGTGAGGCGCCGCTGCGGCATCGCACAGTTCAAATTCCGCCGCCTCCACTTCGGCGAGGATCTTGCGGCAACGTTCAAGAAACAGCGCGCCTTCACTGGTCAGCGTGATGCTGCGAGTGGTGCGGTGAAACAACCGCACATTGAGTCGTGCCTCCAGTCGGGCAATGCTTTTGCCGACCGCCGACGAAGACACGCCCTGCAGGCGGCCGGCCTCGGTAAAGCTGCGGGTTTCCGCCACCTGCACAAACACTGAAATACTGCCCAGGCTGTCCATTCATCCCTCCCTGATTCACGACATTCTTGTCCGAGATGTTCGGAACCCTAACCTGTTTTTCCCGAATGTGCAGCGCCCTACCCTATGGCCTTCGTCTCCTTTGGCAAAATGGAAACCCGCCCATGAACGATGCGCCACTCACTTCCTCCACGCTCGCCGGCACCGTCGAACCCGCAGAACGATTACCGCTGGGCGCACTGCTCGCACTGGCCACCGCCGGGTTCATCACCGTGTTGACCGAGGCAATGCCCGCCGGCCTGCTGCCGCAAATGAGCGCAGGGCTTGATGTTTCTCAGGCACTGATCGGGCAACTGGTCACGCTGTACGCCATCGGTTCGATGCTGGCGGCGATTCCGCTCACCATTGCCACCCGGGGCTGGCGTCGACGCCCACTGCTGCTGGCGGCCATTGCTGGGTTTGCCATCGCCAACAGCATCACCGCGCTGTCGGAGCTGTACTGGCTGACCCTGATTGCACGTTTGATCGTAGGCGTGTTCGCCGGGCTGCTGTGGGCTTTGCTGGCGGGGTACGCGAGTCGGATGGTGGCACCCCACTTACAAGGCCGGGCGATTACGGTGGCCATGCTCGGGGCGCCGCTTGCGCTGTCGCTGGGCATTCCGGCCGGTACGCTGCTGGGTACGGCAGTCGGCTGGCGCCTGAGCTTCGCGATCATGACCGGGCTGACGTTGCTGCTGGTGATCTGGGTGCGTTGGCAAGTGCCGGACTTTGCCGGTGAGCGCGCCGGTAAACGCCTGCCACTGCGTCAGGTGTTTACCTTGCCGGGCGTGCGATCCGTGCTGTTCGTGACCCTTTCCTACGTCGTCGCGCACAACCTGTTGTACACCTATATCGCGCCCTTTCTGCAGCCTTCGGGGCTTGGCGGAGAAATCGACCGGGTGTTGCTGGTATTCGGCCTGGCGTCGGTACTGAGCCTGTGGATCGTCGGCAGCCTGATTGATCGCTGGCTGCGTCAGCTGGTATTGGTCAGCGGCTTGTTGTTTCTGCTGTCGGCGATCGCACTGGGCTTGTGGCGCGAATGGCCGGGCGTGGTCTACACCGCCACCGCCGTCTGGGGGCTGGCATTCGGCGCGATGCCCTCGCTGTTGCAGACGGCCCTGGCGAAAACCGCCAGGGAGGCTGCCGACACCGCGCAATCAATGCTGGTGACGCTGTGGAATGTCGGCATTGCCGGTGGCGGACTTGTCGGAGGCCTGCTGCTGAACAACCTGGGCGTCGGAAGTTACCCATGGATTGTCGCGGGTCTGTTGCTGCTGACCCTTTATGCGACCGTCAATGCGCGAAGCCATGGTTTCCCGAACGCCGGATAACGCGCACAAAAAAGCCCCGGATTTTCATCCGGGGCTCGGGTCTTGCGGCTCAGCCAGGCATCAGAAACGCTTGATGTCGGCTTCGGCTTCCAGCTGCTTGCGATACGCCGCGAAGTCCTGCTGACCCACACGCGAGGCGAGGAAGCGACGATATTGCGCTTTCTCTTCATCGGTCGGAGCCGCCGCTTCGTTCACGCCATTAAGGCGCACGATGGTCAGGCTACCGTCCGCCAGCGTCACGCTGGTGAAGGTCGGCTTGTCCTTGGCGGCCGGTTTCGGCATGCGGAACAACGCTTGCAGCACCGCTGGATCAACGCCTTCCTGAGCGCGGTTCGCCGCTTCAGTGACTTTCCAGCTCTGACCGTCCACCGCTTTGTCCAGAGGGGTCTTGCCATCACGCAGACTGGCGATCAGTTGCTCCGCCTTGGTTTTGGCAGCCGCGCTGGCGTGCTCTTTGGTCAACTGGGTGCGAATGGCAGCGGCCACGCTTTCCAGCGGCAATTGAGTCGGCTTGAGGTGCTCCTTGGCGCGCAGCACGATCACGGTTTCCGGATCCAGCTCGATGGCGGTGCTGTTGGCACCCTCTTCCAGCACCTCGGTGCTGAACGCGGCAGTCACCACGGCACGGTTGGCTGCAACGCCTTCGCCACCTTCACGGCCGAACGGCTTGGAGGTGTGCACGGTCAGCTTCAGATCCTGCGCCGGCTGGGCCAGGTCGGATGCTTCGAACGAAGAGTCTTCCAGTTGCTTGGTCGCCTCGACGAAACGCTGCTCGACTTGCTGGGTTTTCAGCTCGCGAGTCAGCTTGTCTTTCAGGCTGGCCAGAGTCGGCACTTCAGGCGCCTCGACACCCAGCAGCTTGATCAGATGGAAACCGAAGTCGGTGCGAACCGGCTCGGAAACCTGATCCTTGTTCAGCGAATACAGGGCTTTCTCAAAGGCTGGATCGTAAACGCCAGGACCGGCATAACCGAGGTCACCGCCGTTGTTGGCCGAACCCGGATCCTGCGAGAACTCCTTGGCCAGCGCTTCGAATTTCTCGCCCTTGGCCAGACGCGCCTGGACTTCTTCGATCTTCACCTTGGCCTGGGCTTCGGTGGTTTTGTCGTTGACTTCGATCAGAATGTGCGCCGCACGACGCTGTTCCGACAGGTTGGCGATCTCTTTCTGATACGCCGCCTGCAGGTCTTCGTCCTTGACGGCGACCTGATCGAAGAACGAAGCCTTCTTCAGCTCCAGGTAATCGATGACCACTTGATCCGGGGTCATGAACTCCTTGGCGTGCTCGTCGTAGTAAGCCTTGACCTCGTCATCGGTCAGCTTCACGGCCGAAGGGTCAGCCTTGATGTTCAGGGTGGCGAAGTCGCGGGTCTGTTTTTCCAGACGGGCGAAGGCCAGCACCTGAGCATCGGTCACGAAACCGCTGCCCGCCACACCGGCGCGCAGTTGGCCGATCAGCATTTCCTGAGCCAGCATCTGGCGGAACTGCATGCGGCTGTAGCCCAGTTGACGGATCACCTGATCGAAACGGTCGGAGCTGAACTTGCCGTCGACCTGGAATTCAGGCGTCTGCAGGATCACTTGGTCCAGGGCCGCTTCGGAGAAAGCGAATTTCGATTGTTCCGCGCCTTGCAGCAGCAGCTTGCGATCGATCAGACCCTTGAGGGCCGATTCGCGCAGCATTTTTTCGTCCAGCAAGGAAGCGTCGAAGTCCTTGCCCAGTTGTTGCATCAGCTGACGGCGTTGCATATCCACCGCCTGGCTCAGCTCGTTCTGGCTGATTTCTTCACCGTTGACCTTGGCCGCCTCATTCTTGTGAGTCGTGGCCTGGAAAATGGCGTCGAAACCGGTCAGAGCCATCAGTGCAACGATGACCCCGATAATGGTCTTGGCAATCCAGCCTTGTGAATTGTCCCTGATATTCTGCAGCATGCGTCCCCCAGAAACGGTTGAACTTCAAAATTAGGCAACCGTGGAGCGTGGGTAGAATCCGGATAGAAGAAAGGCGCATCCGAGGATGCGCCTTCTCGTAACTGGCGGAGCGGACAGGGCTCGAACCCTCGATCCCGGTGTGACAGGCAGCTATTCCCACCGCCTGCTCTACCGCTCCGCTGCCAAGTCAGGCATAACCCCGACCCGGATGGGTAAAAACCTGAATCAAACTTAGTTGACGGCTTCTTTCAGGGCTTTACCGGCTTTGAAACCTGGTTTTTTGGCTGCCGCGATTTCCAGAGTCTTGCCGGTCTGTGGGTTACGACCGATGCGAGCTGGACGATCAGTCACGGAGAAAGTACCGAAACCAACCAGAACAACGGAGTCGCCAGCCTTGAGAGCGCCAGTGACGGATTCGATTACAGCGTCCAGCGCACGGCCAGCAGCAGCTTTCGGGATATCAGCGGATGCAGCGATAGCATCAATCAGTTCCGACTTGTTCACTCTAAGTCCCCTTATATCTATTTGAGTATGATTCTAAGTTTTTTGGTGAAAGCAAAAACGAGTGCTGAATGGCCTACAGACACTTAAGAGCCGCTTTATAACAAGGGCTCTAAAAAGCTGTCAAGGAAGCCCCCCAGGCAAAAGCGTATTAATGCGTGCTAATTCTTTCCTTAGAGTCAGACTCACGTTTTTCGTCCTTGGCAACTATCTCCGGAGCCACATCCGGCAAGGGCTCCGGCGCGTATTGCAGCGCAATTTGCAGGACTTCGTCAATCCATTTAACCGGTTTGATCTGCAGATCCTGCTTGATATTGTCAGGAATCTCCTTCAGATCACGCACGTTCTCTTCCGGAATAATCACTGTCTTGATTCCGCCACGGTGAGCGGCCAGCAGTTTTTCCTTCAGACCGCCAATGGCGAGAACTTGACCACGCAGGGTGATCTCGCCGGTCATGGCGACATCGGCGCGCACAGGAATACCCGTCAAAGCCGACACCAGTGCGGTACACATGCCTACACCAGCGCTCGGGCCGTCTTTCGGAGTAGCGCCTTCCGGCATGTGGATGTGGGTGTCGCGCTTCTCGTGGAAGTCGAGCGGAATGCCCAGGCTCTTGGCACGGCTGCGCACAACGGTCAGGGCCGCAGTGATCGATTCGACCATTACGTCACCCAGCGAACCGGTCTTGATCAGTTGACCTTTGCCCGGCACCACAGCGGCTTCGATGGTCAGCAGTTCGCCGCCCACCTGAGTCCAGGCCAGGCCGGTGACTTGTCCGATCTGATCCTGCTGCTCGGCCAGACCGTAGCGGAACTTGCGAACGCCGAGGAAATGCTCCAGCAGATCAGCTGTCACTTTTACCGAGAAGCGTTTTTCCAGCGCGTGCTCTTTGACCGCCTTGCGGCAGACCTTGGCAATCTGCCGCTCGAGGCCACGCACACCGGCTTCGCGGGTGTAGTAACGGATGATGTCGCGGATCGCTTCTTCGTCGAATTCCAGCTCGCCCTTCTTCAGGCCGTTGGCTGCAACCTGTTTGGGCGACAGGTACTTGACCGCAATGTTGATCTTCTCGTCTTCGGTGTAGCCCGGCAGACGGATGACTTCCATCCGGTCCAGCAGCGCCGGTGGAATGTTCATCGAGTTCGAGGTGCACAGGAACATCACATCCGAGAGGTCGTAATCGACTTCCAGATAGTGATCGTTGAAGTTGTGGTTCTGCTCCGGATCAAGCACTTCCAGCAATGCCGACGCCGGGTCGCCACGCATGTCGCTGCCCATTTTGTCGATTTCATCGAGCAGGAACAGCGGGTTGCGGACACCCACTTTTGTCATCTTTTGAATCAATCTTCCTGGCATCGAACCGATGTAGGTCCGACGGTGACCACGGATTTCCGCTTCGTCACGCACGCCACCGAGGGCCATACGCACGAATTTGCGGTTGGTGGCATGGGCGATCGACTCGGCCAGCGAGGTTTTACCCACGCCCGGAGGACCGACCAGGCACAACACCGGGCCACGGATTTTCTTCACGCGCTTTTGCACGGCGAGGTATTCGAGGATGCGCTCCTTGACCTCTTCGAGGCCGTAGTGATCGGCGTCGAGAATGTCTTCGGCACGGGCCAGGTCCAGACGTACCTTGCTCTGAGCCTTCCACGGCACTTGAACCAGCCAGTCGATGTACGAGCGCACCACGGTGGCTTCAGCGGACATCGGCGACATTTGCTTGAGCTTGTTCAGCTCGGCAGTGGCCTTGGCCAGCGCGTCTTTCGGCAGACCGGCAGCGTCGATGCGCTTTTTCAGGTCTTCAATTTCGTTGTGGCCTTCGTCGCTGTCGCCGAGTTCTTTCTGAATGGCCTTCATCTGCTCATTCAGGTAGTACTCGCGCTGACTGCGCTCCATTTGCTTTTTGACGCGGCCACGAATGCGTTTTTCGACTTGCAGCAGGTCGATCTCGGCGTCCAGCAAGGCCAGAACGTGCTCGACCCGGGCCGACAAATCGATGATTTCGAGGATTTCCTGCTTCTGCTCGATCTTCAGCGCCATGTGCGCAGCCATGGTGTCTACCAGGCGGCCAGGCTCGTCGATGCTGTTGAGAGACGACAGGACTTCAGCCGGGACTTTTTTGCCCAACTGCACATATTGTTCGAACTGCGACAGCAGGCTGCGCACAAACACTTCGGATTCGCGCTCGGCGGCGTCGACTTCGTCGATCAGCGACACTTCGGCACGGCAGTGGCCATCGACTTCGCTGAAGCGCTCGACAGCGCCACGCTGCTCGCCTTCGACCAGAACCTTGACGGTGCCGTCCGGCAGCTTCAGCAGCTGCAGAACGGTGGCGATAGTACCTACGCGATAGAGAGCTTCTTCACCGGGATCGTCGTCAGCCGGGTTTCTCTGGGCCAGCAGCAGGATCTGCTTGTCACCCGTCATCGCGGCCTCGAGGGCTTCGATGGATTTCTCGCGCCCCACGAACAGCGGGATAACCATGTGCGGATACACAACGACATCACGCAATGGCAGGAGAGGCAATTCGATGGTGGTCTTCATGATTTCGCCTCTACGGCGGCCATATGGCCGTAATCAGATGGAATTAAGCTTGAAACCAAGATGGGGGTTGCCTTGAAAAAAAACAAGCGCAAAGCGGATGTAAAAAACGACATAAAAAAAAGAGGCCCGAAGGCCCCTTCCTTGTTCCGGCAGGCTGGGCGCTTACGCGTCCGGCGCTGCCTTGGCAGCCGGCTCACTGTTTTCGTAGATATACAGTGGCTTGGACTTGCCTTCGATCACGCTTTCATCGATCACGACTTTGCTCACCTCGGACTGCGAGGGGATTTCATACATCGTGTCGAGCAGTACACCTTCGAGAATCGAACGCAGGCCACGGGCACCGGTTTTACGCTCCAGGGCACGCTTGGCGACCGATTTCAGCGCGTCGGAACGGAATTCCAGATCCACGCCTTCCATCTCGAACAGCTTGGCATACTGTTTGGTCAGGGCATTTTTCGGCTCGGTGAGAATCTGCATCAAAGCAGCCTCATCCAGCTCGTCCAGCGTCGCAAGAACCGGCAGACGACCGACGAATTCCGGGATCAGACCGAACTTGACCAGATCGTCAGGCTCGACTTCACGCAGGGATTCACCGACTTTCTTGCCTTCTTCCTTGCTGCGCACTTCTGCGTTGAATCCGATACCACCCTTGGTGGAACGGTTCTGAATGACCTTCTCCAGACCGGAGAACGCACCACCGCAGATGAACAGAATGTTACGGGTATCAACCTGAAGAAATTCCTGCTGCGGATGCTTGCGGCCACCTTGCGGCGGAACGGAAGCGACCGTGCCTTCGATCAGTTTGAGCAAGGCCTGCTGCACGCCTTCACCGGAAACGTCCCGGGTGATCGACGGGTTGTCGGACTTGCGCGAAATCTTGTCGATTTCGTCGATGTAGACAATGCCCATCTGGGCTTTCTCTACGTCGTAATCGCACTTCTGCAGCAGCTTCTGAATGATGTTCTCGACGTCTTCACCCACGTAACCGGCCTCGGTGAGGGTGGTTGCGTCGGCGATGGTGAACGGAACGTTCAGCAAGCGGGCCAGAGTTTCGGCCAGCAGGGTTTTACCGGAGCCTGTCGGGCCGATCAGCAGGATGTTGCTTTTGCCGAGTTCGACGTCGTCAGCCTTTTTGTCACGCTGGTTCAGACGCTTGTAGTGGTTGTACACCGCTACTGCCAGAACCTTCTTGGCACGTTCCTGACCAATTACATACTGATCAAGGATGCCGCTGATTTCTTTAGGCGAAGGCAATTTATGCGCGCTGCTTTCGGCCTGTGCTTCCTGCACCTCCTCGCGGATGATGTCATTGCACAGGTCGACGCACTCGTCGCAGATAAAGACCGAGGGGCCGGCAATCAATTTGCGTACTTCATGCTGGCTTTTGCCACAGAAGGAGCAATAGAGCAGCTTGCCGTTGTCCTCGCCGTTGCGGGTGTCAGTCATTCGTTCGATCCAAATCCGATAGGCTTGCAACACAAGATGAAGGCTATTGCGGGCTTTTTCAAGCCCGCCGCTGATCAGACGCGCCGACCAAGCCTATTTTGAGCTGCTTATTTTTAAGCTGGGCGCTGGTTGATCACTTCGTCGATCAGACCGTATTCCTTCGCAGCTTCTGCACTCATGAAGTTGTCGCGGTTGGTGTCGCGCTCGATTTCTTCAAGCGTACGGCCGCTGTGCTTGGCCATCAGCGTGTTCAGACGCTCGCGGATGAAGAGGATTTCCTTGGCATGGATTTCGATGTCCGATGCCTGCCCTTGGAAACCGCCCAGTGGCTGGTGAATCATCACGCGCGAGTTCGGCAGGCAGAAACGCTTGCCAGGTGCACCGGCCGTCAGCAGGAATGCGCCCATGCTGCACGCCTGACCGATACAGGTAGTCGATACGTTTGGCTTGATGAACTGCATGGTGTCGTAGATCGACATGCCCGCTGTCACCGAACCGCCCGGGGAGTTGATATAAAGATGGATGTCCTTGTCCGGGTTTTCCGCTTCAAGGAACAGCAATTGCGCGCAAATCAGGTTGGCCATGTAGTCCTCTACCGGACCCACCAGAAAGATCACTCGTTCCTTGAGAAGACGCGAGTAGATGTCATAGGCGCGCTCGCCACGAGCAGATTGCTCGACAACCATCGGGACCAGGCCGCCGGCGGCCTGGATATCAGAGTTCTGCTGAATATAGGAATTACGGAACATGCTCTGCAGTCACTCCCAAATAGTCATGTCTTGAATACGCATAAGCCAGCTCGAAGGCTGGCTTATGGTGTGTGCTTCTAACGCAAAAACAATCAGTCGGCTTTTGGAGCTTCTACCGGCTTGACCGCTTCTTCGTAAGAGACCGATTTGTCGGTCACGCTAGCTTTCTGCAGAACAGTATCCACAACTTGTTCTTCCAGCACAACCGAACGAACTTCGTTCAGTTGCTGGTCGTTCTTGTAGTACCAGGACACGACCTGCTCAGGCTCCTGGTAAGCCGAAGCCATTTCCTGAATCATTTCGCGAACGCGGGCTTCGTCTGGCTTCAGGTCGAACTGCTTGACCACTTCAGCCACGATCAGACCCAGGACAACGCGACGCTTGGCTTGTTCTTCGAACAGCTCGGCCGGCAGTTGGTCTGGCTTGATGTTGCCACCGAACTGCTGAACAGCCTGCACGCGCAGACGGTCAACTTCGTTGGACAGCAGAGCCTTGGGCACTTCGATCGGGTTGGTGGCCAGCAGACCGTCCATGACCTGATTCTTGACCTTGGATTTGATCGCCTGACGCAGTTCACGTTCCATGTTCTTGCGAACTTCGGTGCGGAAACCGTCGATGCCGCTTTCCTTGATACCGAATTGAGCGAAGAACTCTTCGTTCAGCTCAGGCAGTTTTGGCTCGGAAACGGTGTTTACAGTCACGGTGAACTCGGCGGTTTTGCCAGCCAGGTCCAGGTTCTGATAGTCCTCTGGGAAGGTCAGGTTCAGAACGCGCTCTTCGCCGGCTTTAGCGCCTACCAGGCCTTCTTCGAAGCCAGGGATCATGCGGCCGGAACCCAGCACCAGCTGAGTGCCCTTGGCGGAACCGCCAGCGAACACTTCGCCGTCAACCTTGCCAACGAAATCGATGTTCAGCTGGTCTTCGTTCTGGGCAGCACGATCGGCCACTTCGAAACGGGTGTTCTGCTTGCGCAGGATGTCCAGCATCTTGTCCAGATCGGCGTCAGCCACGTCAGCGCTCAGGCGCTCGACGGTGATGCCTTCGAAGCCGGCAACGGTGAACTCTGGGAACACTTCGAATACGGCTACGTATTCCAGATCCTTGCCAGCCTCGAGCGATTTTGGCTCGATCGATGGCGAACCGGCCGGGTTCAGCTTCTGCTCAACCACAGCTTCGTAGAAGGAGGACTGGATCACGTCGCCGATTGCTTCCTGGCGCGCATCAGCACCGAAACGGCGCTTGATTTCGCTCATTGGCACCTTGCCAACACGGAAGCCAGCAATCTTGGCCTTTTTGGCAGTCTGCTGCAGACGCTTGTTGACCTGAGTCTCGATGCGCTCAGCCGGCACGGTGATGCTCATGCGGCGCTCAAGAGCAGTAGTATTTTCAACAGAAACTTGCATGGATATTCCTCGTTGCACAGACGTTAGCCGGCCGTTTCCGACCCAAGAATCAAGGGCAAGCATTCTAGTAGGTCAAACTCAAGAAGTCACCCTACTGAAAACGGGTAAAAAACAGCAGGCCATTTGAAGGCGGGGACAAACGGTTGCGCCTCGCCCTGTTAGCAAATACAGCCAATTCAAGCCAGGGCTCTGCGCCAACCTCTTCTATATATAGAGGCGGTTGAATCATCTCCCTGACAGCCGACCTCGCAAGCAAGGACGCCGGGCAGCGCAGCATCATCGAGCAACATTAATACGACGAAGCACCCTGCCCTGCGACCCGAAACCTGCAGCCGCGAAAATCCGAAACCGTAAAACAAAAAAGGCGCCAGACTGTTAAATCTGGCGCCTTTCGGAATATGGGG
>NZ_JBWKZE010000013.1:0-34802 GCF_059424205.1 Pseudomonas sp. GW456-12-1-14-TSB6 | reverse complement strand
GGTGGACGATGGGGATCGAACCCACGACAACGGGAGTCACAATCCCGTGCTCTACCAACTGAGCTACGCCCACCATATTGCGTGTCAAAGAAGCCAAACAACTTCTTTGTAGAACTTCACCCGGCCAACGGCATGAATGAAGCTTTGATTGGTGCGGATGAAGAGACTCGAACTCTTACGCCTCGCGGCGCTGGAACCTAAATCCAGTGTGTCTACCAATTCCACCACATCCGCAGATGAAGCTTTTAAAGCAAAGGCGCCAGACTGTTACATCTGGCGCCTTTCGAAATATGGGGTGGACGATGGGGATCGAACCCACGACAACGGGAGTCACAATCCCGTGCTCTACCAACTGAGCTACGCCCACCATATCGCGTTACTTGTGCCAATGCTGCCTAATGGCGCACCCGGCAGGACTCGAACCTGCGACCATCCGCTTAGAAGGCGGATGCTCTATCCAGCTGAGCTACGGGCGCCTTGTTAGCTGTACCCTTGGAGGACTACAAACTAAGTGCTTTCCAGTCTCGCAAAACGTTGATTTAGCTCGACCTTCTTAACCAGTGCTAGGCTGTGCCCGACAAGTGCGACGAATAGTATAGAGCGACCCGAAGGTCGTCAAATCCTTTTTAAAAAAAATTCATTTAATTAAAGGGCTTAGGGGAATTTGCTGACCAAGCGCCTTTGCCCTCACCGTTTGACATGCGAGAATGCGTTCTCTTTTTTTCCCCTCTCGATGGTTAATCACGCGCAATGACTGCACAACTAATCGACGGCAAATCGATCGCCGCCAGCCTGCGCCAGCAGATCGCCCAACGGGTTGCCGAACGTCGCCAGCAAGGTCTGCGCACGCCAGGCCTCGCGGTGATCCTGGTCGGCAGCGATCCTGCCTCTCAGGTTTATGTCTCGCACAAGCGTAAAGACTGTGAAGAGGTCGGCTTCCTCTCTCAAGCGTACGACCTGCCTTCCGAAACCACTCAGGAAGCACTGACCGATCTGATCGATCGACTGAACGACGACCAGGCAATCGACGGCGTTCTGCTTCAACTTCCTCTGCCAGAGCACCTGGACGCCTCCAAATTGCTGGAACGCATCCGCCCGGACAAGGACGTCGACGGTTTCCATCCTTATAACGTCGGCCGTCTGGCCCAGCGCATTCCGCTGCTGCGTCCGTGCACCCCGAAAGGCATCATGACCCTGCTGGAAAGCACCGGTGCCAATCTGTACGGGATGGACGCGGTGGTTGTTGGCGCATCCAACATCGTCGGTCGTCCGATGGCGATGGAGCTGCTGCTGGCCGGTTGCACCGTAACCGTTACCCACCGCTTCACCAAGGATCTGGCCGGCCACGTCGGCCGCGCCGATCTGGTGGTCGTGGCCGCCGGCAAGCCGGGCCTGGTCAAGGGCGAGTGGATCAAGGAAGGCGCGATCGTGATCGACGTCGGCATCAACCGCCAGGAAGACGGCAAACTGGTGGGTGATGTGGTCTACGAGACCGCCCTGCCCCGCGCCGGCTGGATTACTCCGGTACCCGGCGGCGTCGGCCCGATGACCCGCGCCTGCCTGCTTGAGAACACGCTCTACGCGGCAGAAACCCTGCACGCCTGAGTCGCGTTTTCCGCGCTCCGAGAACCCCGCCTTGCGCGGGGTTTTTCATGCCCTCGAAAAAACCTTTACCGTTCGCCGGAAACCCCTATTTTTACAGGGCTTTTCACGACTTTTTCATGCCTGGCGGACAACCATCGACAGTTCTTCAACCATACTCCTACAATGCGTCGTTTTTACGACACAGGCCGTTACAAAGAACGGCATTTCCAACCTTCATGAGTTCGCCCGCGTGAATATTCGTCTGTCCATCCTGAGCCTGGTTTTTGCATTTTCAGGCACGCTCCTCACGCCAACGGTCAACGCCGCCGAAACCACCGCTGCCCCTCGAGACGCCTCGCAATTGAAGATTGCCTCCGGCAGCGCCCTGCTGATGGATCTGCAGACCAACAAAGTCATTTATTCCAGCAACCCGGACGTGGTGGTGCCCATCGCTTCCGTGAGCAAATTGATGACCGGTTTGGTAGTTGTCGAAGCACACCAGAACATGGACGAATGGATTGACGTCGACATCAGCCACACGCCGGAAATGAAAGGCGTGTTTTCCCGCGTCAAGCTGCGCAGCGAACTGCCCCGCCGGGAGATGCTGCTGATTGCCCTGATGTCCTCGGAAAACCGCGCCGCCGCCAGCCTGGCCCACCACTATCCGGGTGGTTACGCGGCATTCATCGCCGCAATGAACGCCAAGGCCAAGGCGCTGGGCATGACCAGCACGCACTTTGTCGAACCCACCGGCCTGTCCGAGCGCAACGTCTCCACCGCCCGCGACCTGAGCAAGTTGCTGGTGGCTGCGCATAAACAGCCGCTGCTCATCGAGCTGACCACCACCAAGGAAAAGACCGTTTCGTTCCGTAAACCCAATTACACCCTGGGTTTCCGCAACACCGATCACCTGGTCAACAAGGCCGACTGGGATATCCGCATCACCAAAACCGGTTTCACCAACCCTGCCGGTCACTGTCTGGTGCTGGTGACCCGCATGGCCAACCGTCCGGTTGCCCTGGTGATTCTCGACGCGTTCGGCAAATACACTCACTTCGCCGATGCCAGCCGCATCCGCAGCTGGGTGGAAACCGGCAAGAGTGCCAACGTCCCAGCCGTGGCTCAGCAATACAAGGCCGACAAAAACCTCAAGAGTCGCCAGAGCGGCGTGATCGAAGCGTCCAAGTAATCCGTCCCCCATGAAAAAGCCCCGAATCGTCGGGGCTTTTTCATTTATGCACTCAGTCGTTTGGCAACGGCATCTTGTCGTCATCGGGAATGCCGTCACCGGCACTCGGGTCGCGCGAATGCTCTGGCGTGACCACCGCTGGACGCGCCAGCGGATCCCGCATGGGGCTGTCTGGATCCAGCACCGGATCAACTTCCGGCTCAGGCGTGGTGGGCACACTGTCAGGTTTGTGGTCGTCGAAACTCGAATCGGTACTCATACGCACCTCGCTTCAAGGCTTGAGATCAGCCAAGGGATCGTAAGGCTTGGCCGGACGCTTGGGATCGTCGCCCGGCTGCACATCCTTCGGCGCCTTCGCCGGGCCGATGGGATCGACCTGCGGATCGTCCAGATCAGGCGAGTCCGGATCAAAGCCCAGGTCGTCGCCGCTGCCATGCTCGGAAGAATGCGGCCCGCTGGGTGAATTTGGGATTGCCATGTTCATCTCCTGATACCAGGCCCGAAAAATTCGGGACGCTACAGTTCAGAAGCGCATCCTCCATCAGGGTGCCCGACAGGCGACGAACGGAACTTCAATGCGCCGCCAGCGCCTTCCTCGCCTGCGCCGCTTCCCGCTCCTGCCCGGCTTGCGCCAGTGCGTCGGCAGCCTTGAGCCAGCGCTGTTGATCGACCGCCGCCGGAATCTGCGTCGGTTTCTGGATCAACACCGCCCAGCCTCCGGATTTTTCCAGGGCCGACTCGAACGAGCTGAAGCTCATCAATTCACGGCGATTCATCCCGGCGCGCAGCAGCACCTTCTGCTTCAAGCGATCGTAGCCGGACAGGATCGCGTAACGCGGCTCCGCCCAAAACGCCGAACCCTCGCTGAAACGCACCATCACCGGATACCCGGCCGCCACCTGAGCCAGCAGCGCCGGCAGATTGCTATCCAGCGGATACACGACCATGCCGTATTCACGGGCAAGGTTTTGCAGATTCTGTTGCAGCTTGTCCTCGGCACCGGGCAAATGCAGCGGCTTTTCCAGCAGACCCGGCGTGATCACGATGCCCTGCTGCGACAGCAGACTGGCCAGCACTTGCGGCCCGCTTTGATAGGCCTCACCGCGATAGAAGGTGCCACTGAGCTCGACCCGCTCCGGCAGGCGCTTGACCTCCGGCGCCACACTGCCCGCACACCCCACCAATGCTGTCACGCAACCGGCCACCAGCAGCGCCGCGCGAATCCGGGAAAATAGCTGCACCATCGTCACTCTCTTGATCAGTTACCGGTCATCGTGTTCCGGCTTGGTCGAGGATCATAGGACGGCGTCACGCTGCGGTATAGCCCAAAACGGCAGATCCATCGGCTGCATAGAGCGAACTGATTGATCACCACCGACCTTTGGTCAATAGCCTGAAACACACCAGCGACTAGACTGTCATTCAGAGAAGAGCCAAAGAGCGTTAGCCCGACGCAGGGCAAAGAGGAGGCACAGATGAGCCTGACCATGACCATCGTAATGCTGATTGCCGGCTGGCTGGCCGTTGCCGCCGCCATGTTGTGGGGCGTACTGCGGATTTCCCGCCGCCATCACCACCCGGTACAACCTGCACCGACCAGGAAGATCGAGAAACACGACGCCCGTCACGCCACCGCGCACTGACTTTCCGTAACCGATACAAACAAAAAGGCCGCCTGGACTCTCGCGAGTTCAGGCGGCCTTTGCTTTTCCAACGATTACGCTTCGGCAGTCAGTTTCTTCTGCTTGGCGCGGCGCGACATCATGTTCAGCACTTCAATCGCAGCCGAGAACGCCATGGCGGCATACACATAACCTTTCGGTACGTGGGCGCCAAAGCCTTCGGCGATCAGCGTCATACCGATCATGATCAGGAAGCCCAGAGCCAGCATGACCACCGTCGGGTTGTCGTTGATGAACTTGGCCAGCGGATCAGCCGCAAACAGCATCACCAATACCGAGACAACAACCGCAATCACCATGATCGGCAAGTGTTCGGTCATGCCGACAGCGGTAATGATGCTGTCGATCGAGAACACCATGTCCAGCATCAGGATTTGCCCGATGGCGGCGGCGAAGCCCAGGGTCACCTTGGACGTCGCGGTTTTCGGATCTTCCGGTGCCGGGTCCATGCTGTGATGGATCTCGGTCGTCGCCTTCCACAACAGGAACAGGCCGCCGGCGATCAGGATCATGTCCTTCCAGGAGAACGCGTGGCCAAGGATCTCGATGACCGGCGCGGTCAGCTGAACGATGAACGCGATGGTGCTCAACAAGGCCAGACGCATGATCAGCGCCATGCCGATCCCCAGACGACGGGCTTTCTGCCGGTACTGCTCGGGCAGCTTGTTGGTCAGGATCGAGATGAAGATCAGGTTATCGATGCCGAGCACGATTTCCATCACCACCAGTGTGGCCAAGGCAATCCATGCGGTCGGGCTGGAAGCGAGTTCTAACAGGTATTCCATGGGTCAGTCCTGACTCTGTGTAAGACGGTTTAGATTTCCTGGGAGGACGATTCGGATTTTTCTTCGTCGTCTTTCGGTTCTTTCTTGCTGATCAGATTGCCGGTGGCATCGCTGAGCGCCTGCTCGGCAGCTTTGTGCGTGTCATCGATGGCTTGCTTGGCCGCTTCAGCCGCCTGCCCCATCAGTTGCTGGGCGCTCTTTTCGGCCTGGTCGCAACCGGCCAGTACCAGTAAAGACGCGATCAACAACGCCGTAGTTTTTAGTTTCATGATGCTTCCCTCGATAGAACAGACAGCGCCGTACAGGCCGGCCGTCGATGGCTGGGCATTCTAGGGAGACAAACACTTCAGGAAAATTCGTATTTTTAGCGGCTATACTTCGATTTATACGAACTGTATTGGACGGACCGAACCCCATGCTCAATTACCGACAACTGCATTACTTCTGGGTGGTGGCCAAGACCGGCAGCATCGTGCGCGCGTGCGAGCAACTGAACCTGACGCCGCAGACCATCAGCGGGCAGATTTCCCTGCTCGAACAGACCTACGGCATCGAGCTGTTTCAACGAGTCGGCCGGCAATTAGAACTCACCGAGGCCGGGCGCCAGGCCCTGCCCTACGCCGAGCAGATGTTCCAGCTCGGCGGCGAGCTGGAGCTGATGCTGCGCGCCCAGCCCAACGAACAGCAGATCCTGTTCCGGGTCGGCGTGGCGGACGTGGTGCCCAAATCCATCGTCTATCGCCTGATCGCGCCGACCATGGAATTGAGCGAGCCGCTGCGCATCACCTGCCGCGAGGACAAACTCGAGCGATTACTGGCGGATCTGGCGATCCAGCGCCTGGACCTGGTGATCTCCGACAGCCCGATGCCCTCGCACCTGGACATCAAGGGCTACAGCCAGAAGCTAGGCGAATGCGGGATCAGTTTTTTCGCCACCGCCGAACTGGCAGCGCAATACGGTCAGGATTTCCCGCGCAGCCTGCACGGTGCGCCGCTGTTGATCCCCGGCGCGGAAACCGTGGTGCGCAGCCGTTTACAGCGCTGGTTCGCAGAGCAACAGATTCAGCCGAGGATTGTCGGGGAGTTCGATGACAGCGCCCTGATGCAGGCGTTCGGCCAGTCCGGCAGCGGGATTTTCATCGGCCCGAGCGTGATTGCCGATGAGGTGAAGCGCCAGTACGGCGTCGAGTTGATCGGCCAGACCGATGCGGTGAGCGAGTCGTTTTACGCGATCTCGGTGGAGCGCAAGGTCAAGCACCCCGGCATCAAAGCGATTACCGAAGGTGCCCGACGCGAGCTGTTTACAGCGTTTTAAGCCGGCGCGCAGACGTCGCGCGGCTTGAGCACCATCAGCACCATGGCGAGGAAAATCGACAGCAGAATGAACCCGGCAGCGGCGAAACCCACAAAACCCAGGCCGGCGCTGTCGATCACTCGACCGCCAATGATCGCGCCCAAACCAATCCCGAGGTTGGCCCCGGCAATGTTCAGCGAGGCGGCAAAGGCTGGCGCTTCCGGTGCGGCTTTCATCAAGCGCACGTGACTGACCAGAAACAGCGCCGCCTGCGTCACGCCCCAGATGCCCATCGCCGCCGCCAGCCCCAGCGACGAATTAATGTTCGGTACCAGCGCCACCATCCCCGGAATCATGAACGCGCAGAACATCACCGAAGCCATCAGTGGATGGCGATCCACCGCACGACCGCCCAGCGAGTTGCCGATCAGACCGACCGCGCCAAAGCCCATCAGGCACCAGCCGACCACGGTGCCATTGAAGCCGGCCAGACGTTCGAGGATGTCCGCCAGATAGGTGTAGGCGGTGAACATGCCGCTGAACACCAGGATCGACAGCAACACATGGCCGAGCATCAGCGGGCTGCGCAGGATCTTGAACTGCGAAGCGAAACTGACCTGATGCTGGTGCAGGCTGGTTTTCGGCAGATAGACAAACAGCAGCAGCGCCTTGGCGAACGCGATCACCGCCAGAATGGCGAACGCGCTGCGCCAGCCGAACGCATCGGAAATCAGCGTGCCGACCGGAATGCCGAACACGGTGGCGCAGACGATGCCGAAGCCGATCTTGGCGATGGCGCGACCGGCGAAGTCCGGGCCGACGATATCCACCGCCGTTTCACTGGCCAGCGCCCAGAACACCGGCAACCCCAGCGCCGGGATCAGCCGGGCGATGGCCATGACCCAGATGTTCGGCGCCAATGCCGCCACGGTATTGGCCAGGCCGAACATGATCAGGATGGTGATGAACAGTTTGCGGCGCTCGAAGCGGGCGAAATAGGCGGTCAAGAATGGACCGAACATCGCCACGGTGAACGCGAACAGAGTCACCAGCAGCCCGGCCTGCGGGATGGTGACAGCAAGATCGCGGGCAATCGCCGGCAGCAGGCCGACGATGACGAACTCCGTGGTCAGCACCGTAAACCCGGCGGCGGACAACAGAAGGATGGGCAACAGCATGAGGAACTCCAGCAAAACGACGACACCAGCGTTGACCCGAGGGGCCCGCTGGCAGAACTTGAAAATAAGGATGCGCAATCTTAACAGAGTGTTTCCCGGGTGACTTGCACAAACCTGTCTAAGTTACAGAGGGATCGGGTGGCAGATCGTCACAGGTCTGAAGGATCCGGACGACGCTGTGATAAAGTCCGCGCCCTGCAAAACGTACACCCTGTTCAGCCACCCGTTTAACGGCGTGTCTGGCGCGTCAGTCCTTTCGGTTTGTGTCCGTGGCCTGCCCCCGATCAATCGCCCGGATCACGCAACCTTGCACCCTATAAAAACAGAGATGCCGTTCATGACCGCTTCATCCCCTTCTCTATTGCAACGTCTTAAAAGCCTCAGCCTGGTCACCCAGATCCTGATCGGCCTGATTGCCGGCATCGCCCTCGCGCTGTTCGCGCCGGAAGCGGCCAAAGGCACGGCCTTCATCGGCAAAGTGTTCGTCTCGGCCCTGAAAGCCGTGGCGCCGATCCTGGTGTTCGTGCTGGTCATGGCCTCGATCGCCAACCACAAGCACGGCCAGGAAACCCACATCCGGCCGATTCTGTTCCTGTATCTGCTGGGCACCTTCGCCGCTGCCGTGGTCGCGGTGATTGCCAGCATGATGTTCCCGTCGCATCTGGTGCTGTCCACTGACAACATCGCCGTAAGCGCGCCGGGCGGCATCAGTGAAGTGCTGCAAAGCCTGTTGCTGAGCGTGGTCGACAACCCGGTGAGCGCACTGATGAACGCCAACTTCATCGGCATTCTGGCCTGGGCCATCGGCATGGGCGTGGCGATCCGGCACGCCGGCGACACCACCCGCGAAGTGCTGGGCGATCTGTCCAATGGCGTGACGCTGATTGTCCGGGTCGTGATTCGCTTCGCACCGCTGGGCATTTTCGGTCTGGTAGCGTCGACCCTGGCCACCTCCGGGTTTGGCGCATTGATCGGTTATGCGCACCTGCTGGCGGTACTGCTCGGCTGCATGCTGTTCGTGGCGCTGGTGATGAACCCGCTGATCGTGTTCTGGAAGCTGCGCCGCAACCCGTACCCGCTGACGCTCCAGTGCCTGCGTGAAAGCGGCATCACTGCGTTTTTCACCCGCAGCTCGGCGGCGAACATTCCGGTCAATCTGGAACTGAGCAAGCGCCTGGGCCTGCATGAAGACACCTATTCGGTATCGATCCCGCTCGGCGCCACCATCAACATGGCCGGCGCGGCGATCACCATCACCGTGCTGACCCTCGCCGCCGTGCACACCTTGGGTATCGCCGTGGACATCCCGACCGCGATCCTGCTCAGCGTCGTCGCTGCGATCTGCGCCTGCGGTGCCTCGGGCGTGGCCGGTGGTTCGCTGCTGTTGATCCCGCTGGCGTGCAGCCTGTTCGGCATCCCGAGCGAAATCGCCATGCAGGTGGTGGCCGTCGGTTTCATCATTGGCGTGCTGCAGGATTCGGCCGAGACGGCGCTGAACTCCTCCACCGACGTGCTGTTCACCGCCGCCGCGTGCCTGGGCGAAGAGCAGAAAGCCCAGCGTCCGGCGTAAAAACCCGGCGCAACAAAAAGCCCGCCAAGGCGCAAACCTTGGCGGGCTTTTTGTTGCAGAACGTTTTAGAACGCGCCCATGTAATCGCGCTTGCCCACTTCCACACCGTTGTGACGCAGCAGTGCGTAGGTGGTGGTGACGTGGAAGAAGAACTGCGGCAGGCCGTAACTCAGCAGATAAGCCTGGCCGCTGAAGCGCTTCTCTTTCGGGGTGCCCGGACGGGTCACGATCTCGATGCCTTCCTTGCCATTGATCTGCTCTGGCTTGATCTCGCCGATGAAGGCCAGAACCTTGGCGATCAGCGCTTGCAGCTCGGCGAAGGTGGTTTCGGTGTCGTCATATTTCGGAATTTCGATTTCGGCCAGACGCGAGGAAACGCCTTTGGCGAAGTCCACGGCGATCTGCACCTGACGCACCAGCGGGAACATGTCCGGGTACAGACGCGCTTGCAGGAAGGCGTTCGGGTCGATGTTTTTCTCGGTGGCGTGGGCTTCAGCCTTTTTCAGCACATCGCTCACGGCGTTGAGCATTTGTTGGAAAACCGGGACGGATGCGGCGTATAGGGAAATGGTCATGGCTGTCTCACGTGGTGGCTGGGTGAATCGTGGGGGCGATTATAGCCATGCTCGCATGGCGGCGCGGCTTGTCTTTTATCCAGCAAGGATTAGGCTAGGCGCCTTCGACTGCAGAGGGAACGCGCGATGACCACAGAATTTGAAACCCGCTCCGACGAACCACGGCTCAACGCTACGGAAATCCGCATTCTGGGCTCGTTGATCGAGAAACAGGCCACCAGCCCGGAAACCTACCCGTTGACCCTCAACGCGCTGGTGCTGGCCTGCAACCAGAAAACCAGCCGGGAGCCAGTGATGAACCTGACTCAGGGCCAGGTCGGCCAGAGCCTGCGCGCCCTCGAAAGCCGCGGCTTCACCAAACTGGTGATGGGCAGCCGCGCGGACCGCTGGGAGCATAAGGTCGACAAGGCACTGGAGCTGGTGCCGGCGCAATTGATCCTGACCGGGTTGATGTTCCTGCGCGGCCCGCAGACCGTCAACGAACTGCTGACCCGCAGCGGTCGAATGCATGAGTTTGAAGACGCCGAACAAGTGGTGCATCAGCTGGAACGCCTGATCGCCCGGGAGCTGGCGGTGTTGATTCCGCGTCAGCCCGGTCAGCGTGAAGATCGTTACACCCACGCGCTGGGCGATCCGGCGGACATCGAGGCGATTATCGCCGCGCGGCAGAACCCGAGCGATCGCGGCGCTGCCAGCGGCGTGTCACTGGAGCGCATCGAAGAGCTGGAAGCGCGGATTGCGGCGCTGGAAGAGCGTCTGGCCCGTCTCGAAGAATAAGTGCACCGGGGACGGTGTTATTCGCCGTCCCAGTAATCCACCCCGTCCGCCTGCCGCGCCACCGCCACGAATCCTGAGGCGTTGCCCTCGGCATCGATGTTGAAGTTGTCCATCACCGCGTATTTGTTCGAGTCCGGGTACTCGCAGATTTCCGGTTGCTGCTGAGTGCTGACCGCCAGATAGCGCAGTTCCGCAGCACTGGTGTTGATGATCTGATGCGCCGCTTCCGGGCCGCCCGGTGGGCAGGCGATCACATCACCGGCACGGATCGGGAAACGTTCGGCACCGAGGCGCACCTCTCCTTCCCCGGCCACCACGTAAAACATTTCCTCATTGACCCGATGACTGTGAAACGGACTGCCGCGCATGCCTGGCGGCAGCGCATACAGGCGATAACCAAGCTTTTGCGCACCCAGTTGCTGACCGACCCGGGCCAGGCGTTGCTGATAACGCCCGGCGGTTTCGCCTTCGGGCGACAGGGCTTCGGGGAGCGGTTCGAGTTCAACGTCATTCAGGTTGAGAATGGGCGGATGCATGCAAACCTCGGCTTTTGTGATGAGCAAGTCTGTGCTTGCTGATCCGGCAGTATAGGCAACGGCAAATCCGGGTGGGTTCGCCGTTGCTCAGGCTCCATCAACTGCGGGCAAACGCCACCGCCGCATCGAACTGCTCAACCGTCGGCCGCACGCCGGTGTACAGCACGAACTGCTCCAGCGCCTGGATCGCGATCACTTCCAGCCCGGTGATCACCTTTTTGCCTTCGGCACGACCGCGCACGATCAGCGGGGTTTCCGAGGGGATCGCCACCACATCGAACACGGTGTCGGCAGACTTGATCACATCCACCTCAAACGACAGTTGACCCGCTTCCGGGCCACCGTCCATGCCTACAGGGGTCACGTTGATCAGCATCTGCGGGCGCTCGTCGCCCAGCTCCGCCTGCCAGCGATACCCCAGCGAGTCCGCCAGCGCACGACCGGCGCGCTCATTGCGGGCGACGATCAAACCGTTCTTGTAACCGCCATCGCGCAAGGCACTGGCCACAGCCTTGGCCATGCCGCCGCTGCCGCGCAGGGCGAAAGTCGAGTCCTTCGGCACCGCGTGGGTTTCCAGCAACTGAGCGATGGCGATGTAATCGGTGTTGTAGGCCTTGAGATGACCGTTGGTGTTGACGATGGTGTTGATCGACTGGATCGCCGCCGCCGAGGCGTCCAGTTCATCAACCAGCGCAATGCAGGCTTCCTTGAACGGCATCGATACCCCGCAACCGCGAATCCCCAGCGCGCGGATCCCGCCGACCGCACCGGGCAGATCCTGGCTGCTGAAGGCCTTGTAGTAGAAATTCAGGCCCAGTTGTTCATACAAATGGTTATGAAACCGCAGACCGAAATTCCCGGGACGCCCAGACAGGGACATGCACAATTGGGTGTCTTTATTGGGGTTCATCTGCATGGGAGGCTCCTTCGTATGCACTTTCGGATGGACGGGATTAGCCAGGCCATCGGGTTCTGAACGATCATAAGGCGGTCTGTTCCGGGCATCACGGTCGATGCCGCAAGCTCGGTAAACAAACCGGTACAGACCTTACACAAAATTTACCTGGCGGCCGTGCTGTTTTTCAAAATGTTGCTGTCTTAGAAGTATCCCCGCGCCATTCCGGGCCTGTTGCAGGTTCGGACGCCGGGTCGAAGAACCGAGGAATTATCATGATTCGTAAACTCCCCATCGTGGCCTTGTTGATTGGTGCATTCGCGATCACGGGTCAGGCAGAAGCCCACGGCGGTGGCTGGCAGGGCCCGGCGGTATTTGGTGCGATCGTCGGCTCGGCCATCATCGGCTCGGCGCTCATCAACCAGGATCGGCCGGTGTACGTCCAGCAGCCTGTTTACGCTCAACCGGCGCCGGTCTATGTCCAGCAACCGCCGCCACCGGTTTATTACCAGCCGGCCCCGGTCTATGTGCAGCAACCGGTCTACGTCCAACCGGCCCCGGTGTATTACGGCCCACCGCGCGGTTATTACGGCCGGCCACACTACTACGGTGGCCCGCGCTGGTAACCGGTCCCCAGAGCCCCGCCTGATCGCGGGGCTTTTTATTGCCTTCGGGAAAGCCGACCGTTCGTCGGCCAGGGTCTGAAAAAATCTCGCCAAGGTCGCTGTGAGGACAGTTTGAACCGCTAAAGTCGGCATGATGGACTCGACCGTTAAGGGCAAAACACAAACGGTCATCTATTTGTCATGACGGAACCGCACTCTGAATCCGTCCGCAAACAACAGGTTGATAACAACAAGGACGACTTGAATGCCTACACAGAATCCGCACCGCATCGTCGGTTTATGCACCTCGAGCAAGGTCTACAACGCTCTGACCGAACTCAAGCACCTGGAAGGCCACCGCACGGCGAAATTTCTCTCGTTGCTGGCGGAAAACCTGATGCGCAAGGGTTTTCTCAACGAACACGAGATCGTGCACATGCTCGATCAAGTGGTGGATTGAGCCAGCCCTCAGCGGCGTCAATGACCACTATCGAAAGCGTTGATTGTCCCTGAAACGGCCAATTCCCTAAGGTAGCTCCACAGATTGATGGAGGTACTTTTCATGGCTCAGGTTCAAATCATGTCCGTTGTCGGCAGCGCCGTTCCCGCATCGCTCAGAGAGCTGGGGCTGCTCGCCTGCTGGTATCTGGTGCGCGACGGCGAGCCGGTCAGCGGCCCGCTCACGTCCTTGCCGGCGGCTCAAGCGCTGTCGCAACAACTGCTCAACGGCCCGTTCAAGGCTTAAGGCAGCTGCACTTTCGGTTTGCTTTCGATGAACAACGCCCAGCTCGACATGAACAGGGCCGCGATCAGCGGCCCGATCACAAAGCCGTTCAGCCCGAACACCGCCAGCCCGCCCAGGGTCGAGATCAGGATCATGTAGTCCGGCATCCGGGTGTCCTTGCCCACCAGAATCGGGCGCAGCAGGTTGTCTACCAGACCGATCACGAACACCCCGAACAGCCCCAGCACCACGCCCTGCCAGATCATCCCGCTGAGCAGGAAGTAAATCGCGACCGGCACCCAGACAATCCCCGCGCCCACCGCCGGCAGCAACGACAGAAACGCCATCAATACCGCCCAGAGCAACGCACTGGGAATGTCTAGAAACCAGAAAATCGCCCCGCCCAGCGCACCCTGCGTGATCGCCACCAGCAGATTGCCTTTCACGGTGGCGCGCACCACGCGATTGAACTTCAACTGCAAGCGACGCTTGTGATGCTCCTCCAGCGGTATCGCTGTGCGCACCTTGCGCGCCAGTTCGGCGCCGTCGCGCAGGAAGAAAAACAGCAAGTACAGCATGATGAAAAAACTCACCACGAACTCGAACGTGCCCTGGCCGAAACTGAACGCCTGGCTCGCCAGCGCCTGACTGCCCTGCATGGCGGTCTTGACGATCTTCTCGCGCAAGGCATTCAGCTCGCCCATGCCGAAGCGGTCGAGCAGGTGCTGAAAGTAAGGCGGCAGGCTGTGCTTGAATTGCGCCAGATAAGCGCCGATATCGAGCTTGCCGCTTTCGATATTGTCGTAAAGCGTCGCCCCTTCCTGCACCAGCAGCACACTGAGGACGATCACCGGCAAGATCGCGATCACCAGGCAGATGCTCAAGGTACACAGTGATGTGAGGTTGCGTTGCCAGCCGAATTTCAGTTGCAACTGGCGCTGCATCGGTGCGAACAGGATGCCGAGGATCACCGCCCAGAACACCGCACCGTAGAACGGCAGCAGGATCCAGATGAAGGCGACCGTCACCAGAAACAACAGCACGGTGAGGGATTTGAATTGCAGACTCTTTTGGTTCATGTCCGGTCCAGGTCAGTCAGGCGCCACCCGCGCCCGTCCCGTTTAGTCAGCCAGCGTCAGCGCGAGTGCCCTGTTTCTTCATTGAGCATAGATCCAGATCAATAAACCCTCGGCGCAACTGCTCTACCCTGCCGCGCTTTTGCGACCGACGCCGCCATGACGACCTCCTTCACCCCCGAACTGCTCGCCCCCGCCGGTACCCTGAAAAACATGCGTTACGCCTTCGCCTACGGGGCCGATGCGGTGTATGCCGGCCAGCCGCGCTACAGCCTGCGGGTGCGCAACAACGAATTCGATCACGCCAACCTCGCGCTCGGCATTCGTGAAGCTCAGGCCCAGGGCAAGCGTTTCTACGTGGTGGTCAACATCGCGCCGCACAACGCCAAACTGAAGACGTTCCTCAAGGACCTGGCGCCGGTGATCGAGATGGCGCCGGACGCGCTGATCATGTCCGACCCCGGCCTGATCATGCTGGTGCGCCGGCACTTCCCGCAGATGCCGATCCACCTCTCGGTGCAGGCCAACACGGTGAACTGGGCGAGTGTCGAATTCTGGCAACAGCAGGGCTTGAGTCGGATCATCCTGTCCCGTGAATTGTCGCTGGAAGAGATCGGCGAAATCCGCGAGCAAGTGCCGAGCATGGAACTGGAAGTGTTCGTCCACGGCGCGCTGTGCATGGCCTATTCCGGCCGCTGCCTGCTCTCGGGTTACATGAACAAACGCGACGCCAATCAGGGCACCTGCACCAACGCTTGCCGCTGGAAATACTCGGCGCAGGAGGCCAGCGAAAACCAGCTCGGCGAAATCGTGCAGACCTTCGAACCGCAACCGACCCTCGGCCTCGGCGCTCCCACCGATCAGGTGTTCCTGTTGCAGGAAGCCAACCGCCCCGGCGAGCTGATGCCGGCCTTCGAAGACGAGCACGGCACCTACATCATGAACGCCAAGGACCTGCGCGCGGTGCAGCACGTAGAGCGCCTGACCCGCATGGGCGTGCACTCACTGAAGATCGAAGGCCGGACCAAATCGCACTTCTATTGCGCGCGCACCACCCAGGTCTATCGCCGGGCCATCGACGATGCGGTGGCCGGCCGCGAATTCGACCGCAGCCTGATGACCGATCTGGAATCCCTCGCCCAGCGCGGCTACACCGAAGGCTTCCTGCGCCGGCATGTGCATGACGAATACCAGAACTATCAGAACGGCAGCTCGGTGTCGGAGCGTCAGCAGTTTGTGGGCGAGTTGACCGGCGAACGTCGGGATCGTCTGGCCGAGGTCAAGGTTAAGAACCGTTTTGCACTGGGCGATCACCTGGAACTGATGACGCCCAAGGGCAATTTCCACTTTGATCTGCATGAATTGCAGAACCTGAAAGGTGAAGCCATCGACGTGGCACCGGGGGACGGGCACACGGTGTATCTGCCGATTCCGGATGCGGTGGATTTGCGCTTTGGCTTGTTGATGCGCGACCTCGGCACTGTTTAAAAGCATCAAAAAAACCCGGCAATCAGCCGGGTTTTGTTCAGCGCCTGTCATCGGACAGCGGTGTCGGCTCATCAGCCGGCGGTATGTCTTCATCGGACGTCGGATCCTTCCAGTCTTCTGGCCGGTCGGCATCGCTCAACGGGTCGCGCCCGGGCATGACGCCCGGCGGCATCTCGTGATCGGCCAGCGTCGGCTCATCCGTACCGGGGACTTGGCGGGTAGGGTCGGTTGGAGCCGTGCCTCTCTGAAACAGCGTATCGTCAGCCATGATTGCACCTCAATGAATGAGGCCCGGAATATCCGGGTCGTACCCGTTGGAAGTGCCGCCGCACCGGGCGTGCTATCGAACAGACCAGCGGCATTCAGCTCGTGGCCGAAAACCGGTCTCGACTGTTGGTCAGATGCAACCACATTGCCGCGCGCGCCGCGTCCGGGTCCTGACGCTTGATCGCGTTGAGGATCGCCTCATGCTCAAGATTCGCCAGTTGCCCGAGCTTGCTCAAATCCACCGCGCCGCGTTCAGCCGCATTGACCCGGGTGCGCGGGATCATCGCGCTGCCAAGGTGTTGCATGATTTCGGTGAAGCAGACATTGCCGGTGGCTTCGGCAATCAGCAAGTGGAAGCGCCGGTCGGCCTCGACGCAACTGTCGTTGTTAGCCAATAGACGCTGATAGTCGTCCAGCGCCTGACGCATCTGCACCAGCTGTTGCTCGGTTCGGCGCTGCGCCGCCAGTGCCGCGGCTTGTGTCTCCAGGCCCATGCGCAGCTCGAGAATACTGCGCACCCCCAGCGCGGTGTCGACATTCAGCCGTAGCCCCTGCTCCGCTGCGCGTTCGATCACGAAGGTGCCGATACCGTGTCGCGTCTCCACCAGCCCTGATGCCTGCAACTTGGAAATCGCCTCACGCACGACGGTGCGGCTGACGCCGTGTTCCTGAACGATCGAGTTTTCCGACGGCAACTTGTCACCGGGCAGCATCTGACCGAGCAGGATGCTCTGGGTCAGTTTTTCCACCAGGTCGTGGGCCAGGTTGTGCGCGCGTTTACGGGCGGGGGCGTCGAGGTCGTCTTGCATGGTCGGTTCCGGTGATCGGGGCAAACCGATCGTAGCACTGGCGGCAATGACTTGTATGAGCTCCTATGAATTCCGGGATCCAACTTGTATGACAACACTCAATTTTAGCTAGAAAATCTTCCACTGCGCCGAGCAGTCGCCCCACTTGCACTGGAACAAAACGCTCTACTACGCGTGCCAAAACCCCTACAAAAGCCAATAAACACGGCGCATAAAATCTGAAAAAGCATAAAAACCCTTTCCCGTAGACAAATTTGATTGAGCACTCCCGCTTGTAGGACAAAAAAATCTAGTTGTATGATGTCTATCAACAACGCAACACCAGCCACACCCCGCATAAAAATAACGAGTGGGAGAAAACCAAGTGAAATCATCCATCGCCGGGATGAACGAGGGCGCCGATTCGGTGCTGTCCTCCGCCATTGCCAAAGTCAAACGCCACGTCCTGCCGCTGTTCGTCATCATGTTCATCGTCAATTACATTGACCGGGTGAACATCGGTTTCGTCCGTACCCACATGGAACACGACCTCGGCATCGGTGCCGCGGCCTACGGTTTCGGTGCCGGTCTGTTCTTCATCGGTTACGCGCTGTTCGAAGTCCCTTCCAACATGTTGCTGCAAAAGGTCGGCGCGCGAATCTGGCTGACCCGCATCATGCTCACCTGGGGGCTGGTGGCCGCCGGCATGGCGTTCATCCAGAACGAAACCCACTTCTACATTCTGCGCTTCCTGCTCGGCGTGGCCGAGGCCGGGTTCTTTCCCGGGGTGATCTACTACTTCACCCGCTGGTTGCCGGGGGCCGAGCGCGGCAAGGCGATTGCGATTTTCTTGAGCGGTTCGGCCGTGGCCTCGCTGATTTCCGGCCCGTTGTCCGGTCTGCTGTTGCAGATCGAAGGTCTGGGCATGCACGGCTGGCAGTGGATGTATTTCATTGAAGGGATGTTCTCGGTTGGCCTGTGCGTATTCGTCTGGTTCTGGCTCGACGCCAAGCCCCACGACGCCAAGTGGCTGACCCGCGCCGAGCAGGATGCGCTGGTCAAAGCCATCGACGATGAACAGAAGGCACGCGAAGCTGCGACCCCGATCCGGCCGTCGCTGGGCAAACTGCTCAAGGATCGCCAGATCATCCTGTTCTGCCTGATCTACTTCTTCATTCAATTGACCATCTACGCCGCGACGTTCTGGCTGCCGAGCATCATCAAGAAAATGGGCGAGATGAGCGACTTCCAGGTCGGCCTGTTCAACTCGATTCCGTGGCTGCTGTCGATCATCGGCATGTATGCGTTCGCCTCGTTCTCGGCCAAATGGAAACACCAGCAGGCGTGGGTCGCCACGGCGCTGTTGATCGCCGCGGCGGGGATGTTCATGTCCACCACCGGCGGGCCGATCTTCGCTTTTGTTGCGATCTGCTTTGCCGCACTGGGTTTCAAATCCGCGTCTTCGCTGTTCTGGCCGATTCCGCAGGCCTATCTCGATGCACGGATCGCCGCTGCCGTGATCGCGCTGATCAACTCGGTGGGCAACCTCGGCGGCTTCGTCGCCCCGACCACTTTCGGCTTGCTGGAACAACACACCGGTTCGATCCAGGGCGGCCTCTATGGTCTGGCCGCAACCTCGATCATTGCCGCGATCATCGTGTTCGCCGCCCGTATGACACCTAAATCCGCACCTGACGTCGCCGTGGCCGATGCCGCGCCGAAGCACGCCTGAATCCGCTTGAAAGGACAACGCCAAATGACCGCACACGACATCGCCAAAGCTCCGATCATCACCGAGATGCAAGTCATCCCGGTGGCCGGCCACGACGGCATGCTGCTCAACCTGAGCGGCGCCCATGGGCCGTTTTTCACCCGCAACA
Source organism: Pseudomonas sp. GW456-12-1-14-TSB6 (assembly GCF_059424205.1). NCBI lineage: Bacteria > Pseudomonadati > Pseudomonadota > Gammaproteobacteria > Pseudomonadales > Pseudomonadaceae > Pseudomonas > Pseudomonas sp. GW456-12-1-14-TSB6. Next base: position 15,909 of record NZ_JBWKZE010000013.1, on the reverse strand, counting down.
TCGTCATCCTCAAGGACAACGCCGGCCACACCGGGGTCGGTGAAGTGCCCGGCGGCGAACGCATCCGCCAGACCCTCGAAGACGCCCGCAACCTGGTGGTCGGCAGCCCGATCGGTACTTATCAGAAGATCCTCAACCAGGTTCGCCAGACGTTCGCTGACCGTGATGCCGGCGGCCGTGGCCTGCAAACCTTCGACCTGCGCATCACCATTCACGCGGTCACCGGACTGGAAGCCGCCCTGCTCGACCTGCTCGGCCAGCACCTCGACGTGCCGGTGGCCGCATTGCTCGGCGAAGGCCAGCAGCGTGATGAAGTGAAGATGCTCGGTTATCTGTTCTACGTGGGCGATCGCCGGGAAACCGACCTCGCCTACCGCAGCGAACCGGATGCCGACAACGACTGGTTCCGCGTGCGTCACGAGAAAGCCATGACCGCCGACGCCGTGGTGCGCCTGGCCGAGGCTGCCCACGCACGCTATGGCTTCAAGGACTTCAAGCTCAAGGGCGGCGTACTCAGCGGCGATGCCGAAATCGAAGCGGTGACCGCCCTGGCCGAGCGCTTCCCCGATGCGCGAATTACCCTTGATCCGAACGGCGCATGGTCACTGAAAGAAGCGATCCGTCTGTGCCGCGACCAGCATAATGTGCTGGCTTACGCCGAAGACCCGTGCGGTGCGGAAAACGGTTACTCGGGCCGTGAAGTGATGGCTGAATTCCGTCGCGCCACCGGGCTGAAAACCGCCACCAACATGATCGCCACCGACTGGCGCGAGATGGGTCACGCGATTCAATTGCAGTCGGTGGACATCCCGCTGGCCGATCCGCATTTCTGGACCATGCAGGGTTCGGTGCGCGTGGCGCAGATGTGCCACGAATGGGGCCTGACCTGGGGCTCGCACTCCAACAACCACTTCGACATTTCCCTGGCGATGTTCACCCACGTCGCGGCCGCCGCGCCGGGCGACATCACCGCGATCGACACCCATTGGATCTGGCAGGACGGCCAGCGCCTGACCAAGGCGCCGCTGCAAATCGTCGACGGCTGCGTGCAGGTGCCGAAGAAGCCTGGGCTCGGTGTGGAGCTGGACATGGATCAGGTGGCCAAGGCCCACGAACTCTATAAAGGCATGGGGCTCGGCGCGCGGGATGACAGCGTGGCGATGCAGTTTCTGATTCCGGGCTGGACGTTTGATAACAAGAAGCCGTGCCTGGTGCGCTAGGCCTGCGCAGCCTCCAGCAACCAGTGTCTGAACGCAGCCATCGCCGACGTCTCCGGCCGTGACTGCAAGCGCGTCAGCCAATAGCTGCCGGTGGTGATTTCGATGGCAAAGGGTTGGCGGATCAGGTCCGCCGCCAGTTGTCGGGCAAACATCAACGGCGGCGCCAGTGCCACCCCGCCGCCCTGCAACGCCGCTTCCATCATCGCCAGCGACGAGTCGAACACGATGCTCTGGGGCGGCGCGGCATGGGTTGCCAGCCCCGCCGCATGAAACCATTCCGGCCACTCATCGGTGCGATAGGAGCGCAGCAAACGCTGCTGCAGAAGATCCCCCGGCGTATGCAGTTGCCGGGCAATTTCCGGCACGCAGAGCACCGACAATGGCGCCTCCAGCAAACGGGTCGCCTCGATACCGTGCCATGCCCCGGCACCGAAGCGGATCGCGTAATCCAGCCCCTCGGCGGCGACGTCCACCCGGTTGTTGTTGGTCGACAGTCGCAAATCTATGAGCGGATGTTTCGCCTGAAAGTCCGCCAGCCTCGGCAACAACCAGCCCACCGCAAAGGTGCCCACCGCGCCGACCGTGAGCATTTCCCGATATTGCCCACCCGCCAGACGCTCGAGCATCTGCGCGATATGATCGAACGACGTGGTCAGCACCGGCAGCAGGGTTTCGCCCTCGCCGGTCAGCATCAGCCCACGGGGCAGGCGTTTGAACAGGATCACGCCGAGTTGCGCCTCCAGGATTTTCACTTGATGGCTGACGGCCGCCTGGGTCACGCACAACTCCACGGCGGCGCGGGTGAAGCTCAAGTGACGCGCAGAGGCTTCGAAGGCGCGCAGTGCATTCAAAGGCAATTGAGGTCGAATCATGCCAAGTCCCAAATTTTTCTAATGGCTCGTCCGAGTTTTCATCGTTTGTCGAAAGACGCCGGACTGCATAGATTTGGCGGCGCCGATCAGCCGGCCCGACGGAAAACGCTCGCAGTGTAGCGGGATAACACCATCAACACTCATGGAGAGTGGTTCAAGCATGTCTTCGATCAACCTGAATAAACTCAAGTCCTACAGCGCTTTCGGACTTTTCTTCAGCGCCGCCGCCTGCCTGGCCGCCCCGCCAACCGACGATCAGTTGCAGGCGCTGGTCAAGGCCACCGTGACCCCGGTCATGCAGCAACAGGACATCGCAGGTCTCGCCGTGGCCGTGACAGTCGATGGCAAGGCGCATTACTTTAATTACGGTGTCGCCGACAAAAGCACCGGGCAAGCGGTAAGTGAAAACACCCTGTTCGAAATCGGTTCGGTGAGCAAAACCTTCACCGCGACCCTCGCCGCGTACGCCCAGGCCAGTGGCAAACTGGAGTTCTCCGACAAGGCCAGCCAGCACTGGCCCGAACTCAAAGGCAGCGCCTTCGACCACATCAGCCTGCTGCAACTGGGCACTTACAGCGCGGGCGGCCTGCCGCTGCAATTTCCGGATGCTGCGGATTCTTCCGACAAGATGCTCGGCTATTACCAACAGTGGAAACCGACGTATCCGGCCGGCAGTCATCGCCTGTATTCCAACCCGAGCATCGGCCTGTTCGGTTACCTGGCCGCAAAAAGCCTCGGCCAGCCGTTCAATCAGGTCATGACCGAAACCCTGCTGCCGAAACTCGGGCTCAAGCACACCTTCCTGTCGGTGCCGGCGTCTGAACAAAAGCTCTACGCCCAAGGCTATGACAAGAACAACAAACCGGTTCGAGTCAGCCCCGGCGCCCTCGACTCCGAAGCCTACGGCGTGAAAACCAGCGCCGCCGACCTGCTGCAATACGTCCAGGCCAACCTCGACACCGACAAACTCGAAACACCTCTGCAAAAAGCCATCGCCCTCACCCACACCGGCTACTACACCGTCGGCGACATGACCCAGGGCCTGGGCTGGGAACGCTACACCTACCCGATCAGCCTCGACCGCCTGCTGGACGGCAACTCGACGCCAATGGCCATGGAACCGCACAAGGTCAAATGGCTGAATCCGCCACAGCCTGAACCGGCGAACGTGCTGCTGAACAAGACCGGCTCCACCGCAGGCTACGGCGCATATGTCGCGTTTGTACCGTCGAAGAAAGTCGGGATCGTGATTCTGGCGAACCGCAATTACCCGAATGGAGAGCGGGTGAAGATTGCGCACAGGATTCTGGGTGAGTTGACCCGGTAATCACGCCATAAAAAACGGGCGACCTGAGAAGGTCGCCCGTTTTTGTTTGAGGGTGTGAAACTAGGCCTGTAGCTTCCAGCCCAGTACATCCATCAGGTCGCAGCTATCGCGCAGAGGGATTGCCAGTACACGGGCGAAATCCTGCAGCAGCAAGGCGTCGTGGCCAGTGCCGTCGCTCAATGAAAGTGTTTCCAACAACTGCGTCACGCTGCGCAAGCGGTAGGCGGCGGTGCCGTGGAGTACGTCTACGGGGGCTTCGCGGTCGATCAGGAGACAGGGAATCGGGCAGTCGATGCCGGTGATGGGGATGTAGCGGGGTTTGGGGTTGGCGATGTGTTCGGGGGAATCCGGGTTCGCGGGAGTTTCGGGTCCGTTCGAATCAAATTTTTTCATGCGTGAAGATCTCGTGCAGTTAGAGAAAAAACTGCCGAGCTCCCTTCCACGAGAGGGTGGCAGCTTTGCGCAGGTGTGGAAGTCCGGGACCCCGAAAAAACCCGGTGCACTCGAGAGTGCTCCTGCGCATAGCTGCCATAAGCAAACAATGTTGGCATAAAAGGCGCCAACAAGTGTTTACAGGCACACATGCGCTTTCAGGATTCACCGGACTTCCACATCCGACCACTGATTTTGCAGCGGCCCGAAGAGGTTATCGGCGTTCGGCTTAAGCCACCAGTTCACCAACGCCGCCGCGTTTTGAAGGAAACGTCCGACGGTTTTGAAGGGTGTTACCGCGTACATTTCCGGGCACATTCAGCAATGATTTTCAAAGGTGACCGGCTGAAAGAGATGCATCTAAACTGCACCGCATTACCCGGTTATCGCGGATGAAATGACGTTGGCCAAACACCTGACCGCTGAAACACAGAGGGGGATTAATGAAGATCGACAGCCTCAAACTCACGAATGTGGGTCGGTTCAATGACATCACCGTTCATTTGGCTCCTCTCTCCGGCCCCCATTCCAACGTCACAGTTTTCGTGGGAATCAACGGCGCCGGTAAAACCACCCTGCTGAAAGCGCTCACCACCTGCCTGAGCTGGCTGATAGCAAGAATTCGCACCCAAAAAGGCAATGGCAGCCATATCGCAGAGGAAGACATTCAAAACGGGATCCCGGCTGCCATCGTCTCGATCGCGGTAACAGAACCCGCACATCCGCGAGTCAATCCCGAGTCTGATCCCGATGAAGAAGACGATGTATTCGTATGGGGTATGTCACACAGCAAGCAGGAAGGGAAAACGGCTCTGAGCAGCTCCCTGGAAGATGTAAATCTGCTCGCCGATCACTATCGCGCCCTGCTGACAGCCGATGACAACGCCTCACTCCCCCTGATCGCCTACTATCCGGTGGAGCGATCGGTTTTCGAAATCCCGCTGAAAATCAAAAGCGGACAAACCTTCGATCAACTGGCGGGCTACGACGAATCCCTGAAACACAGCACCGACTTTCGTGGCTTCTTTGAATGGTTTCGAGAGCGTGAAGACAGCGAAAACGAGTCCGGCATTTCCGATTCCGCATTGAACGAAATAGCTCAAAAGTTTGGTGCTGAAAGCGAAGCCTGGAAGACGTTATCCGAGCTCAAAGCTTCGTCCCGTGACTCCCAACTGACGGCCGTCCGCTGCGCCATCGCGGCCTTCATGCCGGGCTTCACCAACCTGCGAATACAGCGACAACCTCGCCTGCACATGGCGATCGACAAGGACGGCGTCACTTTGAATGTCGCCCAATTGTCACAAGGCGAAAAATCGATGCTGGCGCTGGTCGGTGACATCGCCCGCCGACTGGCCATGATGAACCCGTCACTGGACAATCCGCTCCACGGCGAAGGCATCGTCCTCATCGATGAAGTGGACCTTCATCTGCATCCGGAATGGCAGCTCAACCTTATCCAGCAATTGAGCAAAACATTTCCAAACTGCCAATTCGTGCTGACAACCCAGTCTCCCTTGGTCGTTAGCGAAGCAAAAGATGCACTGGTTTACGTTCTGAATGGCGGCGAGCTTTATGAGCGCAGTAGCCTTTGAAAATTCGATGCCTGTCAGATGCGGACCGTCATCGCAGAACAGTGCTGAAATGTCATCCATGACCGCCTGCGGTCATCTTCAGATCAAAACACCGCGGACAAAAAAATGGCGAACGTTTAAACGTTCGCCATTTTTATTCAGAGCCTGTCTCAATCAATCATCCGGCATTTCCGGCGGCTTGGCCGGTTTGGTCGGCTTCGCCGATTTTGTCCCTTTCGCACCCTTGGCCGGTGCCGGTTCTGCAGCAGCCGGGGCCGTGACCACGGTGGAGGTGGTCTCTTTCTCGGCGGCAGGCAACGCATCAATGGTGTCGAAAATCTTCTTCAAATCGACCGCCGCCGCTTCATCCCCCGAAGCCGTCAGTTTGGTCTCGCCATCCTTGCCCACCAGGAAGACTTTCGGATACGCCCCGGCGCCCAGCTTCAGCGAGCGCAGCAGCGCCATGGTTTGCTGCTGCTCAAGGCTTTTGCCATCGACCTGACCGCTCATGCTAAGGATGGTGTAAACCTTGATCTTGCGGTCGGCGATGCCTTGTTTGTTGGCCGGGTCGTCCAGCGCTTTTTTCAGGCTGACCCAATAAGAATCGACCGTACTGGAAGCGATCACGATCAATGGGCGGTTAATGCCCTTGTCGACGTCCAGAGGGGAATCGCCGTCGGCGGCGAACAGGGGGCCGGCAATCGCCAGCAAGAGTGTCAGGGTCAGTGACCTGATGAGCATGCGCATCTCCTTTTGATATCCACGCTCTAATGATTGCGCATCGCGGCGATTGTTCCGGAGGCTGCCCGGCAAAAGTGTTTCGCCTTGCCCAAAGCTTAGGTCAGCACCGGTTTTGCGCAACCGGATGGGCGCGACCCTGCGCCCATTTGTTTACCTTTCATGCCCCGCCAGCCTGACGCTCGACCCTTCGGGGTCATGGATGCTCGCCGATCAGAACGCCAGCTTGTAACCGATCAACACCAGCATCGTCGCCAGGCACGGGCGCAGCAGTTCATCGGAGACGCGGCCGGTCAGGTGGCTGCCGAGCCAGATGCCCGGCAGCGAGCCGACCAGCAGAAAGCCCAGCACGCCCCAGTCCATGTTGCCCATGCTCGCGTGGCCGAGGCCGGCGACCAGGGTCAGCGGTACGGCGTGGGCGATTTCGGTGCCGACCAGACGGCGGGTCGGCAGCAGCGGATAGAGGATGAACAGTGCGACGGTGCCAAGGGCGCCGGCGCCGATGGAGGTCAGGGCGACCATGGTGCCGAGGATCAGACCGGTGATCACGGTCATGCCATTCAGGCGCGCACCGCTGGGGTTGTAGTTGCCGCCAGCACGTTTGTGGGCGAATTCCAGCAGGCGTTTCTTGAACAGAATCGCCAGCGCCGTGGCGAACAGCACGAAGCCCAGCGCTTGCTTGATGATGGCGTTCATCGCGTCCGGGGCGGTGTGCAAGGTGCTGAGGAACCACAAGGTCATCGCCACCGCCGGAACACTGCCCAGGGTCAGCCAGCCGGTGATGGCCCAGTCGATGTTCTTGTTCTTCCTGTGCACCAGCACGCCACTGGATTTGGTGATGGCCGCGTACAGCAGATCCGTGCCCACCGCCGTGGCCGGATTGATGCCGAACCACAGCAGGATCGGCGTCATCAACGAACCGCCGCCGACACCGGTCATGCCGACGATGAACCCCACCACCAGCCCGGCAATCACCAGGCCGAAATTTGCCAATTCCATTAAGACGTCCAGACAAACCACAGGAAAAATCCGGCCCGCAGCATAACCAGTTTTCTTATAACGCCCTATATCGATCGGATCTATCGTTATGCCATTTCACTGCACGGGCAAAAAATTCAAAAACAACAGGCTCTGGGCGTAATTCAGCCCGATGCGCCGGTAGCGCTCGTCGAGCATCTGGGTCAGCAGATCCAGGCGCGCCACGACTTTGCCGAACTCCGTGGCGAAACTCAGGTTGCTGCCCTCCTCGGAAATTTCGTTGGAAAACAGCAGCGGCTGGCCTTCCTTGTTCTGCCGCTGGGCGAGGATCCACGTGGCTTTCTCGATGTTGCGCGCGGCGTTGTTGACGAAGGTCGGGTTGATCGCATCGGTCATGTAGAACTCGGTGCGGTTGCCGTGGGCGGTGACCAGCATGCTGCCGATCGCATAGATGAACGCGCCGACCCGGTCGCCGAGGAATTCCGGGCTCATGGCATAGCTCAGTGCCGCCAGATCTTTCTTGCCGCCGAGAGTCGGCAAAGGTTGCTGTTGCTCGATGGCCAGCCGCACCTGTTTGACCGCCGTGCGAATGTCGAGAAAACCGGATTTGCGCAGCTCCTCAGGGTTACGCAGGTACAACTTGCCCATCAAGCGATAGAGGCTGTCGAGGTTGTCACGCATCGCCAGAGTTGCCATGCGGTCGACACTGGTCTGGAGAAATTCCTGAGGCCTGCCCTCGCGCATCTGGGTGATGAAATTGTTGCCGTCCTGATGGCTGCAACCGCCGAGCAACAGCGTCGACAGGCAGGCCAGTAGCAAGCACGGGCGATGAATGAATGCAGCGATGGGGTGCAAAACTCTCGGCATGAATTCTTTGACGGACACGTTCCTGTGCGGCGGAAGTCACCGCACCCTGGCCATGGATAGAGCCGGGGATTTCGCAAAAGTGCAGTGCCGGCGTGGATTCCCGACCTTCGGCGCCGTTGGCTTAATCAATTTAGTCCGACTTTATTTTTGCATTAACCGTTTAATCCGCTATAAATTCCCACTCACCCATTAATTAGCATGACTATTTAACGATTTTCAAAACAACAACAAAAAGGAAGGTCAACCCATGCTTCAATCCCGACACTCACTCTGCGGCCTCGGACTGTCCCTGATGATCGCCACCCTCTCCGCCCAGGCCGCCGGCCTGTCCAGCGAACACAAAGCCTTCGGCAAAACCAATGACGGCACGCCGGTCGAGCAATACATCCTGCGCAACAGCCACGGCATGCAAGCCACGGTCATCACCTACGGCGCGACCTTGCAGGCGCTGCAAGTGCCGGACAAGCACGGCAAGCTCGACGACATCGTCCTCGGTTTCGATGATGTGCAGGGTTATCAGAAAGGCACCGCGTACTTCGGCGCAACCATCGGCCGTTTCGGCAATCGCCTGGCCGACGGTGCGTTCGAGCTCGACGGCAAACGCTACCAGGTGCCGCAGAACGACAAGACCAACGCCTTGCACGGCGGCACTCAGGGCTTCGACAAAAAGGTCTGGAAGGCGAAGGAAACCAAGGACAAGGATTCGGTCGGCGTGACCCTGACCTATCTGTCGGCGGATGGTGAAATGGGTTTCCCCGGCAACCTCACCACCGAGGTGACCTACCGCCTCACCGACAGCAACGAACTGCGCATCGACTACAAGGCCAGCACCGACAAACCGACCGTGCTCAACCTGACCAACCACAGCTACTTCAACCTTGCCGGCGCCGGCAATGGCGACATCCTCAAGCAAGTCGCCACCCTGCACGCCAGCCATTACACCCCGGTCACCGCCAAGCTGATCCCGACCGGCGAACTGGCGCCCGTGGCCGGCACACCGATGGACTTCACCAAACCGACCGCCATCGGCCAGCACATCAAGGCCGACCATCCGCAGTTGAAATTCGCTGAAGAGAAACAAGGCGGCTTCGATTTCAACTGGGCGCTGGACACCAAGGGAGACGTCAGCAAACTCGCCGCCGAAGTCAGCGACCCGCAATCCGGTCGCCACTTGCAGCTGTTCACCAACGAACCGGGCGTGCAGTTCTACACCAGCAACTTCCTCGACGGCACGGTCAAGGGCAAGGGTGGCAAGGTCTATCCGCACTGGGGCGCGTTCACCCTGGAGACTCAGCACTACCCGGATTCGCCGAATCAGCCGAACTTCCCGAGCACCCGGCTCGATCCCGGCCAGACCTACACCCAGAGCGTGGTGTTGAAGTTCTCCGCCAAGTAAGCACCTGACCTCCTTTCTGGAACCGGACGGAACCCGTGGGCTATTCTGCTGCCCACTCAAGGTATCGACCGTTTCAGAAAGGAGGTTTGAATGCGTACCCTCGAACTGGCTGGCGTGCAGGTGCCGGTGATTGGCCAGGGCACCTGGCGCATGGGCGAAGACCGTTCGGCGCACACGCGTGAAGTGGCGGCCTTGCGCAGTGGCATCGAACTGGGGATGACCCTGATCGACACTGCGGAAATGTACGGTGAAGGCGGTGCCGAAACCGTCGTCGGCGAAGCCATTGCCGGCCTGCGCGATCAAGTGTTCCTGGTGAGCAAGGTCTACCCGCACAACGCCAGCCGCAAGGGCATTCCCCAGGCCTGCGAGCGCAGTCTGCGCCGGCTCGACACCGATCACATCGACCTCTATCTGCTGCATTGGCGCGGCCAGTATCCGCTGGAAGAAACCGTCGAGGCCTTCGAGCGTCTGCGCGAGGACGGCAAGATCGGTCGCTGGGGCGTGTCGAATTTCGACGTCGATGATCTTGAGGAACTGTCTTCATCTGCCTGCGCGACCAATCAGGTGCTGTACAACCTGGAAGAACGCGGCATCGAATTCGACCTGCTGCCGTGGTGCCAACAGCAGCGCATGCCGTTGATGGCGTACTGCCCGATCGGCCAGGGCGGCGCGATGCTGGTCGAGCCGGTGCTGAAACAGATTGCCGCTCGTCACGGCGTGACCCCGGCACAGGTTTCGCTGGCGTGGATTCTGCGTCAGGATGGGGTGATTGCGATTCCCAAGGCCGTGCGCCCGGAACACGTGCAGCTCAATGCACAAGCCGCGCAGCTGCAACTCGATGCCGGGGATCTGGCGGCGCTGGACCAGGCGTTTCACGCGCCAAAACGCAAGCAGCGGCTGGCCATGGTCTGAGCCACCGCCGACTGACAGAGGGCTTCGCCATGAGAAGCACTGATCAGGACGATCCATTCAACCTGCAACGCTTCGTGCTCGCCCAGGACCCGGTGTTCGAACGGGTCCAGCGCGAGCTCGGCGAGGGCCGCAAGCGCAGCCACTGGATGTGGTTCGTGTTCCCGCAGTTCGCCGGGCTCGGCGGCAGCGAGATGTCGCGGCGGTTCGCGATCAACTCGGCGCCGGAAACCCGCGCCTATCTCGACCACCCTTTGCTCGGCGCCCGGCTGCGGACTTGCACTCAGCTTGTGCTGAATGTTCAGCAGCGTTCGATTGCCGAGATATTCGGCCATCCGGACGACCTGAAATTCCACTCATCAATGACCCTGTTCGCCCAGTTCGCTGACGGCGACAGCCCTTGGCATCAGGCGCTGGAGCGTTTCTTCCACGGCATTCAGGACGAGTGGACCCTGCAACTGCAGGACTCAAAACAGGCCCAGTTGTCCCCCGATCAGGGTTGAGAAATCGTCGTCGACAAACGGCAGGATCGCATCCGCCACCGGTTGCAACTGGCGAGTGATGTAGTGGTCGTAGTCGATGGCCGCGCGGCGCACTTCCAGCGGTTCGGGGCCGGCGAGGGTGATGACGTAGCTGATCCAGCCGCCGTTCTGATACTGGCGGGGGCGCCCGTGCTGCGCGTTGTAATCGTCCGCCAGCCGCGCGGCGCGGACGTGGGGCGGCACGTTGCGTTCGTAGTCATCGAGGGTGCGACGCAGGCGCTTGCGGTAGACCAGTCGCTCGTCGAACTCGCCGGCCAGGGTCTTGCGCACGTACTCGCGCACGTAATCCTGATACGGCTTGCGCTGGAAGATCCGCTCGTACAGCTCCTGCTGAAATTGCCGGGCCAGCAGCGACCAGTCGGTGCGCACAGTTTCCAGGCCTTTGTAGACCATTTCTTCGCTGCCGTCGGCGCGGGTCACCAGACCGGCGTAGCGCTTTTTGCTGCCCTCCTCGGCGCCACGGATAGTCGGCATCAGGAAGCGTTTGTAGTGGGTTTCAAACTGCAATTCGAGGGCGCTTTCCAGCCCGTACTGCTCGCGCACATGCTCGCGCCACCAGTCATTGACGTGTTGCACCAGCGTCCGGCCGATGGTCGCCGCCTCTTCCTGACCGTGGGGGCGACGCAGCCAGACGAACGTCGAGTCGGTATCACCATAAATCACCGCGTGGCCCTGGGCTTCGATCAACTGCCGGGTGCGCAGCATGATCTCGTGGCCGCGCAGGGTGATCGATGACGCCAGCCGCGTATCGAAAAACCGGCAACCGCTGGAACCGAGCACACCGTAAAAGGCGTTCATGATGATCTTCAGCGCCTGGGACAACGGCGCGTTTTGCTCACGCTTGGCGGTCTCGCGGCCCTCGGCGACCCGAGCGACGATGGACGGCAGGCAATGCCGGGTGCGGGAGAAACGAGCGCCACGAAAACCCGGTACCGAGTCGCTGTCATCCGGATGCTGCAAGCCTTCGATCAACCCCACCGGATCAATCAGAAAGGTACGAATGATCGACGGATAAAGACTCTTGTAGTCGAGCACCAGCACCGATTCGTAAAGCCCCGGTCGCGAGTCCATGACAAACCCACCGGGGCTGGCCTGCGGTGGATTGGTGCCAAGGTTCGGCGCCACAAAACCCTGGCGGTGCATCAGCGGCATGTACAAATGGGTGAATGCCGCCACCGAGCCGCCGCTGCGATCCGCCGGCAGGCCGGTGACGCTGGCGCGCTCCAGCAAAAATTTCAGCAGCTCGGTCTTGGCGAAGATCCGCGTGACCAGTTCGCAGTCCTTGAGGTTGTACTTGGCCAGCGCCGGTTTGTCCTCGGCGAACATGCGGTTGATCTCGTCCATGCGCTGGTACGGATTGTCGATGGACTTGCCTTCGCCAAGCAGGGTCTGGGCGACGTTTTCCAGGCTGAACGACGGAAAGCTCCAGGTCGCCGAACGCAGGGATTCGATGCCGTCGATGATCAACCTTCCTGCCGCTGCCGCGAAGTAGTGATTGCGGCTGCCGTGTTCGCGCCACTGCATTTCCTCGCCGCCACGCCCGAGCTTGAGCGGCACGCCGAGGCGCCGGGCGTGTTCGTGGAGGATGCGCAGGTCGAACTGCACGAGGTTCCAGCCGATGATCGCGTCGGGGTCGTGGCGGGCGAACCAGTCGTTGAGCTTCTTGAGGATCAGGGTCCGCGATTCGCAGTACTCGAGATCGAAGTCGACGATGCTGTGATCGCCGTTCGGTGCGCCGAGCATGTACACCTGCCGCTCGCCGCAGCCTTCCAGGGCGATGGAATACAACTCGCCCTGCTCGGTGGTTTCGATATCCAGCGAGACCAGCCGCAGTTGCGGGCGATAGTCAGGTGAAGGTTTGAGGTGGGCGTCGAGCAACACGCCGTCGGCATCGGGCGTGCCGCTGAACCAGACGGGCGCGGTGATGAAACGCTCCATCAGGTAGCGCTCGGGCGGTCGCACGTCGGCTTCGAAGACATCGACACTGTGCCGGTTGAGCGCGGTTTCGAGGCGCATCAACTGACCATGCTGCTGGCAATACAGCCCGAGCACCGGGCGATGCTCGAAATCCTGCAGGGCCAAGGGGCGCAGCTCCACGCTCTTTTCGTCCGCCAATACCCGCTCGGCCTGCTCACGCTGCGCAGCCGGGATGAACGCCACCGACGGCTGATGCGGCAGGCGCACACGGCGCGGCCCGGCGTCGGTCGCCAGCCAGAACTCGACTTCGGTGCCGGCCGGGGTGTCGCGCCAATGCCGGGTCAGGACGAAGCCCTGCTGTAAATCCACCACTGCAACCTCAGGAATTGATTCAGACGGGCATTCTACGCGGCATTGCCGCCACCCGTGACAAAGGCCTCGCCATGAAAAACCCGGTCAAATGACGTTTTTTGCGTGTTATCTGCCGTTTTGCGGCCTTGCCCTGCGCGCCTGCGTCTACGATGCTTGGAGAACAACGACAACACCTGAGTAACCGCCATGAAAACCGTCGCCCAGCTGCTCAAGCTCAAAGATCCGAAAAATCAGGAAGTGCACCAGATCAAACCCGATCACATGGTGCTCGAAGCGCTGATGAAAATGGCCGAGAAGAACGTCGGCGCCTTGCTCGTGGTGGAAGACGACAACGTGGTGGGCATCATCAGCGAGCGCGATTACGCACGCAAACTGGTGCTGCACGGACGCTCCTCGGTGGGCACGCCGGTGCGCGACATCATGGTGGCGAACGTGATCACGGTGGACACCCACCAGACCGTCGACACTTGCCTCGGAATCATGTCCGACAAACGCCTGCGTCACTTGCCGGTGGTGGAGAACGGCAAGCTGATCGGCCTGCTGTCGATCGGCGACCTGGTCAAGGAAGCGATTGCCGAGCAGGCCGAGCTGATCAAACAGCTGGAGCAGTACATTCGCGGGGAATAGTTCCGGTTTGATCGTTCCCACGCTCTGCGTGGGAACGCCTCTTGTGACGCTCTGCGTCACGCTTTGGGACGCGGAGCGTCCCGGGCTGCATTCCCACGCGGAGCGTAGGAACGATCAACATTCGCGGGGAGTGATCAGCCGGGCCAATGCCGCGCAAAGACCGGCGCCAGCACCGGGTGCCGGTCGATGCGCTGCAGCCACGCATGGAAACCGGGTCGGGCCTGGCGCAGGTGTTCGCGGGCACCGGCCCAGCGCGTGACCACCGCCGCCAGCACATCCAGTGCGCCCGGTGTTTCATCGTCCAGGTACAGCTCGGCCGAGAACTGATCGGCAAACACCTCCCAGCTCCAGTGCAGTCGTTCCCGCGCACCCGCCATCAGATTCTGTCGCGAGGCCTCGTCCGGCATCACCAGCCAGCGTTCCGGGTAATCAATGATCCCGATGGCCGCATAACAATTGCTGACGATGTACACCAGGCCCCGAATCGCCTGATCGCGGTCAGCGCCGTTGGCCGGCAGCAGGCCGGATTGCGCAAAGCTTTGCCCCAGATGAATCAGGATCGCCGCACTTTCGGTGATGACACTGCCGTCCGGCAGTTGCAGGGTCGGGATCTGTTTGAGCGGATTGAGCCGCGCCAGCTCCTGCGCCGCTTCCGCACTGGCCTCGATATCGATGAAGCGGTAAGCCACCTGGCACAGCTCGAGCGCCGCCTCAATGGCCGCTGCTCCTGAGTTGCGGTGTCCGTAGAGCTGATACATATCCCCTCCTCCACTGCGAAAGGCATCCCGCCTGGCCCTATTTATAGCCGTTGTATCGAATTTGGCACGGATTGCGCATTCATCGGCAGCTTGCGAATCCCTGATTTCGCAAAACAGCGCTGGCGGTGCCCATCCCGCACCAAGAGCAATCAGCGAACGCTATCCGCGTTCTTGTAAGGTGCGATACCGAACCAAAAGTTCGCGTATCCGAGCTGGCAACAAGGAGTTCACCGCGTGAATCTTCATCTGCTGCGCCACCCTCTTCTCTCCGTGCCCGTTTACCTGCGCCGCGTTCGCCCGCCGAACAGTCCGTGCATTCCTTTTATTACCTGAACACCCGCACTATTTATTTTTTAAATAGCACGCAAGCAGTCATTGCGTGCGCGCTGCATTAATGAATGCCAGAACAGATTGTTCGACAATAACTTTCAGACAGCACACCCGTACAACTTTTGCTGTTCGGAGTTGATGCTCGAAGCGCACCAAAACTGCACTTCCAGTCATTACATCGTTCATGCGGAACGACCGACTTTACTTAAACAAGAACAAGGAACATCGCCTGTGACCCGCTAAAACCCTGACCCGCACCAAATCAGTCCGCCACGCACCATCACGCGCCCTGGCCGACACGAGAACAGCCGCTCTATCTCGCTGAACAGCGCGATACCGCGCCAGAGCTGTCTCGCCCTGAAAAAAGCCCTGCAAACAGGGCCATCGGGAGGTTATGCGCCCAGGAAAACCGGCCTGGTTAATGAAACTTATATAAATGCGACATACGTATCACCCATGAAATAACCGATACACATTTGGTCACTCTTTGGCACAGCGGTTGCTATTGCATCAACCATGAGGGCACGAATGATGTTCGCCACTCAATTGCACACTCACTTATAAAAGAACAGCCACGGACCGGATCAATGAACCATCGAAGTCGACATTACTGAAGCAATAAGCTGCACAAGCCCTGTTCAATAGATAGTTCAACTATCGGCTTCTGCACACCTGTATGAAAGTTGCGACCACTCACTCGAACAACGCTGTGTTGTTCGAACGGCACCTTATTGCCCTTCATCCACCCGAGGGAGCTTTAATGAACGATGCGGTAAAGCACAGAAGTCCGCCGGGGCCCTTGCGGGAAGCGCCGCTCCCGTCGGTTGCGGGCCGGCCGGTGTTTAAGGCCAACACTTCGCAGCCCGGCGGCCTGAACAAACAGCAGATGCTGTTGCTGGTGGCGGTGTCGGCCTTGATACACGGCGGCGCCTGGTGGTTTTTCCAGCAGGCGCGGGCCGAGCCGCTGCCCACGCCGCCGGAAATTCCGGAAATGACCGTCGAGCTGACCAGCCCGACACCTCCGGCCCCGCCGACACCGGAGCCGCCGCCCCC